>NZ_JBEZLR010000081.1:0-43907 GCF_040652275.1 Streptomyces sp. NPDC048275 | reverse complement strand
AGCCGAGAGTGGGGGAGTCGGCAACCGACGACAACGCCGCAGATCGGCGTGCCAGACCCCGCGTCTCCGGCATGATCCGCCGGACAGGCCCTAGCTCTGGGGCCGACCCCGGGGTGCGTCCTGGGATTCACCCTCGGGCTCCCCCTGCGGCTCGCGCCACATCGGCCACATCGGAGGGCCGTCCGGCAGATCCACCGTACGGCCCGTGAAGACGAAGCCGAGGCGCTCGTACAGCTCGCGGCTGCGGGCGCTGCTCGCCTCCAGATAGGCGGGCAGGCCCGTCCGGTCGCAACGGTCCAGGACCGGCTGCATGAGCGCGGTGCCGAGCCCCTCGCCCTGGCGGTCGGGCGTCACCGCGATCAACCACAGGTACTCATGGGCACGTCCGACCGGGTGCGCCCGGTCCGTCAGCCGGCCCACCAGCTCGACGCGCTCATTGTCCGGATCGACGGCCGCACGCAGCTGCGCGGGCCCGTCACCCTCATCGGCGTGATCGCCGTCGGCCGCGGCGGGCACGGACAGCCACAGCGCGCACGCCGCGCCGTCCTCGGTCACGTCGACCCGGCCCTCGGCGAGCACGATGTCGAGAAACATCCCCATCAACCGGGGATGCGTGCTGCCGCGGTGCGCCGCGTCGGGGAAGATCCAGCGGCTCACCGGGTCGCCCTGGAACGCCTCGTCGAGCAGCCTGGTGACCAGCTCGCGATCACCCTCGCCCGCCGTCCGGATCCCCACACCCATGTTCCGCTCCCGCCCCTCCGCCTCAACTGCCGTAAATCATATGGCTGTTGCGGCCACGCCGGGGCTCCACGGAAAAAGGGGCCGGCCCCGCGCACCGTGGGGATGCGCGGGACCCGCCCGGGCCGGAGCCCCGTGCCGTACGGAGGTCAGGTGCCGTACGGCCCTGGCAGCCCCGGGGTCTTCAACCGTCGCTCCCTGCCGACGGCTTCAGTTGCTGCGCCGCGTCACGAACTCCGCGAGTGCAAGGAGGCCGCCCGCCGCCTCCGGTTCGGGGACCGCCCGGGACAACTCGCGCATCGCCCGGGACATCCGGTCGGCCGCCTGGAGCTGTGCCCAGTCGCGGCCGCCCGCCCGCTCGACGGCCAGCGCCGTGCGCTCCAGCTCCCCCTCCTGGTACGGAATTCCGTACAGCTCGGCGAGTTCCGTGGCCGCCGGAGTGCCGGAGGCGAGCGCGGCCACCACCGGCAGGGACTTCTTGCGGGCGATGAGGTCCGCCCCGGACGGCTTGCCGGTGCGGCTCGGGTCCCCCCAGATCCCGATCACGTCGTCGATCAGCTGGAAGGCGAGCCCGGCCTCCCGGCCGAACGCGTCGAGCGCCTCGACGTCGTCGTCGTCGGCCCCCGCATACAACGCCCCCAACGCGCAGGCGCAGCCGAGCAATGCGCCCGTCTTCGCCTCGGCCATCGCGAGGCACTCGTCGAGGGTGACCTCGCCGGGGCCGCGCTTCTCCATGGACGTGTCCGCGTGTTGTCCCGCGCACAGCTCGACGACGCAGGACGCCAGCCTGGCGGCAGCGGCCGCGGACGCCGGGTGCGGGTCCTCGGCGAGCAGCCGGTGGGCCAGCGCCTGCAGAGAGTCCCCGGCGAGGATGGCGTCTGCGTCGCCGAACACGGTCCACGCGGTGGGGCGGTGTCTTCGGGTGGTGTCCCGGTCCATGACATCGTCGTGCAGCAGCGTGAAGTTGTGGATCAACTCCACGGCGACGGCCGCCCGTACGGCCGTCGTGTGCTCGCCGCCGAGCGCCCGGGCGGCGGTGAGCACGAGGGCGGGGCGGATCGCCTTGCCCGCGTTCCCGGCCGCCGGGGTGCCGTCCGCGTGCTCCCAGCCGAAGTGGTAGAGCGCGATCCGGCGCATCGAACCCGGCAGCGAGTCGACGGCCCTGCGCAGTTCGGGGTCGACGGACGCCCGCGCGCGCTCCAGGATGCCCGCCGCTTCCTGCCCGTCGAGCCGGACCTGCCTTTCCATGGGCCTCCCGGCGGGGCTCCGCTCGGCTCCCGGTGTTCCCGCCCGGCCGGGCGGGAACACCGAGGGCGGCGTCCCGATGGTCACCGCCAGCGGCCGATCTCGACGTTCTCCAGGATGCCGAGGGCGTCCGGCACCAGCACGGCGGCCGAGTAGTACGCCGTCACCAGGTAGGAGATGATCGCCTGCTCGTTGATACCCATGAAGCGCACCGACAGGCTCGGCTCGATCTCGTCCGGGATGCCCGCCTGCTGAAGCCCGATGACGCCCTGCTCGGCCTCGCCGGTACGCATGGCGATGATCGAGGTGGTCCGGGCATCGCTGACCGGAATCTTGTTGCACGGGAAGAGCGGGACGCCGCGCCAGGTCGGGATGCGGTTGCCCCCGATCTCGATGCTCTCGGGGACCAGGCCGCGCCTGTTGCACTCGCGGCCGAATGCGGAGATCGCGCGCGGGTGGGCGAGGAACAGCTTGGTGCCGCGCCTGCGGCTGAGCAGTTCGTCGAGGTCGTCGGGGCTGGGCACACCGTCGTGGGGCTGGAGCCGCTGGTCGTACTCGCAGTTGTTGAGCAGCCCGAACTCGCGGTTGTTGACGAGCTCATGCTCCTGGCGCTCCTTCAAGGCCTCGACGGTGAGACGGAGCTGCTGCTCCGTCTGGTTCATCGGCTGGTTGTAGAGATCGGCCACACGCGTGTGCAGGCGCAGCACGGTCTGGGCGATGCTCAGTTCGTACTCCCGCGGCGCGGCCTCGTAGTCCACGAAGGTGCCGGGGATGTCCGGCTCGCCGGTGTGGCCGGCCGCGAGGTCGATCTCCTTCTCGCCGTATTTGTTGGTGCGCTGCTCGGGAACCGCGCGCAGCGCCTGGAGATGGGTGCGCAGGGACTCGGCGCGCTCCGCGACCTGCTCGAGGTCCTGGCGGGGCAGCGTGAGCACGGTGACCGCGGTGACCGCGCGGGCCGTGTACTCCCAGATGGCGTCGGGGTCGATGAGTGCCTGCTCGCCGAAGTACGCGCCGTCGGCGAGGACGCCGAGGATCGCGTCGTCGCCGTACGGGCCCGTGCCGATCTTCTCGACCTTGCCGTGCGCGAGCAGGAACACCTCGTCGGACGGGCTGCCGAACGAGGCGAGCACTTCGCCCGGTGCGAACTCCCTCTGCTGGCAGCGTTGGGCGAGCTCGCCCAGCACCTCCTGGTCCTCGTACGACCGCAGCACGGACAGCTCGCCGAGCTCCGCGGGGATGACCTGCACCCGGTCACCGGTCTTCACGAATGTCACACGGCCGTCGCCGACGGAGTAACTGAGCCGCCGGTTCACGCGGTACGTGCCACCCTGCACGTTCACCCACGGAAGCATGCGCAACAGCCACCGTGAACTGATCTCCTGCATCTGGGGTGCGGACTTGGTGGTGGTGGCCAGGTTCCGCGCGGCGGATGTGCCGAGGCTCTGCTGCGGCTTGCCCTGACCCTCGCGAACCTCTTCGCCTACCGACATGAAATAGCCCTCCCGGTCATGCACTGATCTGCGGGGACCAGCCTTCCATCACGGAGCGTGCCGGTGCTATTACACGAATGAGCGGGAATGGATCAGGGGGGATTGGGCAAAGGATCCGATTTTGTCGATCCACCGAGCCGCCGACCCGAGCCGTCGAGGCCACTCCTCAAGGCCACCCCTCGATGCCCCCCCGATGCCATTCCTCGAACAGCGCGGAGCCGTTGCGGTCGAACAGCGGGCCGCCGTTGCGGTCGGGAACTCCAAGATCCGGCCAACCGTTTGACTCTTCGACGGACAACGACGGGAGACAGCAATGGCAGGCTTCCTGGACCGCGCCAAGGAACAGGCGCAGCGAGGGCTCACGCAGGGCAAGCAGAAGCTCGACGAGGTGCAGGCCCAGCGTGCGGGCAGCGACCTCCTCAAAAGACTGGGCGCGGCGTACTACGCGGAGCGGCGCGGCAGCGGCTCCCCCGAGGCCACCCAGCAGGCTCTTCACGCCTTGGAGAGTCACATCGCGACGAACGGGGACGCGTTCCTGCGTTCCTGAACCGCACTCCTGAAACGCGCTGGTGGGGACACGCCCCCCGCGCCCCCCGCCCGGCCTGACCGGATCGGCTCGCACGCTGTGCGAACGACTGAGCCGGAGCCTCAGGTTCCGGGTAGAAGCCGCGGTACGAGACGGCCGCGACCGGCGGTCGGCGTGCAGCGCGAAGGAGGCGGCCGTGGCCCCACCCATGTCCGCGGGCAGATTCCTGGACCGGCTCAGGGAGGAAGGCGTCACCGTCGTCGAGGTCGGCGACTGGGAGCATCACAACCGCAATCACAAGGGCCCATGGGGCCCGGTGCACGGCGTGATGATCCACCACACGGTGACCTCGGGCAGCGAGCACACCGTCGAGCTCTGCCGCGAGGGGCACACCAAGCTGCCCGGACCGCTGTGCCACGGCGTCATCACCAAGGACGGCGTGCTGCATCTCATCGGCTACGGCCGGGCCAACCACGCGGGCCTGGGCGACGACGAAGTCCTGCGCGCCGTGATCGCGGAGAAGGCGCTCCCGCGGGACAACGAGGCGAACACCGACGGCAACCGCCACTTCTACGGCTTCGAGTGCGAGAACCTCGGCAACGGCAAGGACCCCTGGCCCGAGGCCCAGCTGGAGACCATCGAAAAGGTCGCGGCCGCGATCTGCCGCCACCACGGCTGGACCGAGCGCTCGGTCATCGGCCACCTCGAATGGCAGCCGGGCAAGGTCGATCCGCGCGGCTTCACGATGGCCTCGATGAGGGAACGCATCCGCGACCGCCTCAAGTGACGTACGGCCGGTCTTTGGGCCCCGCGTCGCGGACAGGTGTCCGACAATAAGGGGGTGACCAGCCCCGACTTCCTCGATGTCCCCGACATCCCGGACACCCCCGAGGTCCCCGAAGCGCTCGACCTGACCGGTCTGCGGCCGCGACTGCCGTCGCCGTTGCGTCAGGTCACGGACGAGCGCTTCGCGCGTCACGGTGTCCGGCTGGTGCTCAAGAGGGACGATCTGATCCACCCGGAGCTGATCGGCAACAAGTGGCGCAAGCTGGCCCCGAATCTCCGCGCGGCGGCAGGCCGTACGGTCCTCACCTTCGGCGGCGCGTACTCGAACCATCTGCGCGCCACGGCCGCCGCGGGCCGGCTGCTGGGCCTGCCCACCGTCGGCGTGGTCCGTGGCCAGGAGCTGGCCGGCCTCCCCCTCAACCCTTCACTGACCCGATGCGCGGCCGACGGCATGCGCCTGCACTTCATCGACAGATCGACCTACCGCCGCAAGACCGAGCCAGCGACCCTGGCCGCCATCCTGCGCGCCGCGCACGCCGAGGACGCGTATGTGGTCCCCGAGGGCGGCAGTAACTCCCTTGCCGTACGCGGCTGCCAGGAGCTCGGCGCGGAGCTGCGCGGGCACGCCGATGTCGTCGCCCTTGCCTGCGGCACCGGCGGCACCCTCGCCGGCCTGGCCGCCGGTCTCGCCCCCGACCAGCGCGCCCTGGGCATACCCGTCCTCAAGGGCGGCTTCCTGAGCGCCGACATAGGCGCCCTCCAGGAATCCGCGTTCGGCGGCCGCCGCGGCACCTGGTCCCTCGACGACCGCTTCCACTTCGGTGGCTACGCCCGCACCACCGCCGAACTCAACGCCTTCGCACAGGACTTCGAACAGCACCATGGCCTGCCCGTCGAACGTCTCTATGTCGCCAAAATGTTGTACGGACTTGTCGCCCTGACGGAGGAGGGCGCGTTCGCACGCGACACGACGGTGGCGGCGGTGATCACAGGAGCGCCCCTCCGGTAGGTCGCACACGGCACAGTGGAGGCATGAACGCGGATAACAGGAGCCTTCTGGGCGGGGCCCGCCCGGTGACCGGGCTCCCCGCCCAGGACCTGGACCGGGCGCGGCGCCTCTACGCCGAGCGGCTCGGCCTCGACGCGCCGGTCATGTGAGCGGAGCAGCATGGCCCGACGGTCATGCCGCCTCCCGGTAGGCCGCCGCCTCCTCCAGGTCCAGTCGGCGCAGCAGCGTGCGCAGCATCTCGTCGTCGATGTACCGGAGGTTGCGTAGCTTCACGAAGACCTCGCGCTCGGCGCTGATCATCTCGCGGGCCAGCCGCCGGTAGGTGTCGTCGGCGGTCTCGCCGGTCACGGGGTTGACGGCACCGAGCCGCTCCCAGACCGCGTTGCGGCGGCGCTCCAGGACCGCGCGCAGCCGGTCGGCGAGCGGCGGGGGCAGGGCGTTGCGTTCGTCGGCGAGGAGCTCGTCGAGGCGCCGTTCGGCGGTACGGGATGCCTGCGCCTGGGCGTTCGCCTCGGCGAGCGTCTCGGCCTGCGTGTCGCGCCCGGGCAGCTTCAGGAGGTGGATCAGCGGGGGCAGTGTCAGCCCCTGTACGACCAGGGTCCCGATGACCGTAGTGAAGGTCAGAAAGAGGATCAGATTGCGACCGGGGAAGGCTTCGCCGCCGTGCATGGTCAGCGGGACCGAGAAGGCGATGGCCAGCGAGACCACGCCCCGCATCCCGGCCCAGCTGATGATGAACGGCCCCTTCCAGGTGGGGTTCTCCTCGCGCTCCCGGATACGCGACGACAGGATCCGCGGCAGGAAGATGGCGGGATACACCCACACGAACCGGGTGGCGACCACGACGAGGAAGACGGCCACTGCATACCAGGCGGCGCTGGCACCGTCGTACTCGCCGAGGTCCTTGAGGACGACCGGCAGTTGCAGTCCGATCAGGGCGAACACCGCGGACTCCAGGATGAACGCGACCATCTTCCACACCGCCTCCTCCTGGAGCCGGGTCGCGAAGTCCACCTGCCAGGCCTCGTGTCCGAGGTAGAGCGCGACGACGACCACCGCGAGCACTCCGGAGGCGTGCACCTGCTCGGCGACCCCGTACGCCACGAAGGGGATCAGCAAGGAAAGGGTGTTTTGCAGCAGGGGTTCCTTCAGGTGGGTGCGCAGCCAGTGGAGGGGCACCATCAGGACGAGTCCGACGACCACACCGCCGACCGCCGCGAGCAGGAACTCGCCGATGCCACCCGCCCAGGTCGCGCCCTCGCCGACCGCGGCCGCGAGGGCCACCTTGTAGGCGGTGATCGCGGTCGCGTCGTTCACCAGGGACTCGCCCTGCAGGATCGTGGTGATCCGCGAGGGCAGCCCCACCCGGCGGGCCACCGCCGTGGCCGCGACCGCGTCCGGCGGCGCCACCACCGCCCCGAGCACCAGCGCCGCGGTCAACGGCAGGCCCGGCACGAGCAGGTAGGCGGCCCAGCCGACAACCAACGTCGCGAAGAGCACGTAGCCGACCGAGAGCAGCGCGACCGGCCGCAGTTGCGCCCGCAGATCGAGGTACGAGCTGTCGGTGGCCGCCGTATACAGCAGCGGGGGCAGCAGCAGCGGGAGGACGACCTCGGGGTCGAGCTCGTACCCCGGCACCCCTGGGACGTAGGAGATCACCAGGCCCACGGCGACGAGCAGCAGCGGCGCCGGTACCGGCGTGCGGCGTGCGGCTCCGGCGACCGCGGCGCTGCCCGCGACCAGCAACAGCAGTGGCAAAATGTGCATCGTCTTCCGCCCGCCCTCGTTTTCGCGCGGCATCCCGCACACCCGACGTAACCTGGCAATCATGAAACAGTGCACGCACGCCGACGCGCTGCCGCACCCCGAACCCGAGCCGCTGAGCGAAACCTGCCTGGAGTGCCTGGCCGCCGGCACGCACCCGGTGCAGCTGCGGCTGTGCCTGGAATGCGGGCACCTCGGCTGCTGCGATTCCTCGCCGATGCGGCACGCGACGGAGCATTTCAAGGAGAGCGGCCACGCCGTGATGCGCACCTTCGAGCCCGGCGAGAACTGGCGCTGGTGCTTCGTGGACCACGTGCTCGTATGACGTGTCGACGTCATATTGATACGGCTCGTGGATCATGTACACGTGGGACCCTCGATCTGGACGGTTCGACCGTCTGACGTCTGGGTACGTCAACCCGGCGCGCGCTCTTCCTAATTGGGACCGCAAGCCCCTAGCCACTGTCCGTACTCATGGGCTTACTATGAGTGACAGCAGGGGGCGGGGTCCCCAGGACAGGAAACTTGGAAGCGCGGTAGCGTCACCGCTGAACCACATAGCGCGTTACCCCGGGGGGCGACCCTCGGCCCCCGAAAGAGCTCGAAGAGCTTGTACCACCTTGGAGGTGAGGGTGTCCCAGATCGCAGGCGAGCCCGCGACGAAGGACTTCGTCGAAGTCCGGCTGCCGGCCGCGGGTGCCTACCTGTCGGTACTGCGCACGGCCACGGCCGGCCTCGCAGCCCGTTTGGACTTCACCCTCGACGAGATCGAGGACCTGCGCATCGCGGTGGACGAGGCCTGCGCGATCCTGTTGCAGCAGGCCGTCCCCGGCTCGGTGCTCAGCTGTGTCTTCCGGCTCATCGACGACTCGCTCGAGGTGACGGTCTCAGCCCCGACCACGGACGGTCACGCTCCGTCACGGGACACCTTCGCCTGGACCGTCCTCTCGGCCCTCGCGGGCAAGGTCGACTCCACCGTCGCCGAGGACAAGACCGTTTCGATCAGCCTCCACAAACAGCGCGGCGCGGGACCCGGGCCGGCGTGAGGAACGGGGACGGGCCGGTGCGGGACGAAGAGCGCGGCACACGGGAGCTGCCCGCCGGGCGCGTCGACGGCCTCGACGGCCTCGGCGGGCCGCGGCGCGTGGTGGAGGGCGTCGACGGCATCCCCGAGCAGGCCCGGCCGCACCCGCAGGACGGTGCGGCGTCCGCAGAGACGGTGTCGGTCGACGAGGACGAGCAGAAGCAGCTCCCCGGCCAGGACGACGGGCAACGGGATCCGGAGGGTGCCGCGCGAAGCACGTCCTCGGAAGGGCGGCGGCTGGTGACGGGCGGGACTATGAGCGAGCACGAGCGACACGACAAGCCAGAGGCGCAGAGCGTGGAGGGCACGCAGAGCGTGCAGGGCACGCAGCACGGGCCGAGTGCCCAGCACATCCGGCACGACCCGCAGGACCGCAGCGGAGCGCGGGCGATGTTCATCGAGCTGCGCAAGCTGCAGGAGGGCAGCGCGGAGTACGCGGAGCTGCGCAATCAGCTGGTCCGCATGCACCTCCCGCTCGTCGAGCACCTCGCGCGCCGCTTCCGCAACCGCGGTGAGCCGCTGGACGACCTCACCCAGGTCGCCACCATCGGCCTGATCAAGTCGGTCGACCGGTTCGACCCGGAGCGCGGCGTCGAGTTCTCGACGTACGCGACGCCGACGGTCGTCGGCGAGATCAAGCGGCACTTCCGCGACAAGGGCTGGGCGGTCCGGGTGCCGCGCCGACTGCAGGAGCTGCGGCTGTCGCTCACCACGGCGACGGCCGAGCTGTCCCAGCAGCACGGCCGCTCCCCGACGGTCCACGAGCTGGCCGAGAAGCTGGCCATCTCGGAGGAGGAGGTTCTGGAGGGTCTGGAGTCCGCCAACGCGTACTCCACGCTGTCCCTGGACGTCCCCGACACGGACGACGAGTCTCCGGCCGTCGCGGACACGCTGGGCGCCGAGGACGAGGCGCTGGAGGGCGTCGAGTACCGGGAATCGCTGAAGCCGCTGCTGGAAGACCTTCCCCCGCGTGAGAAGCGCATCCTGCTGCTGCGCTTCTTCGGCAACATGACGCAGTCGCAGATCGCGCAGGAGGTCGGCATCTCCCAGATGCACGTCTCACGCCTGCTGGCGCGCACACTCGCCCAGCTCCGCGAGAAGCTGCTGGTGGAGGAGTAGCACGACCTCGCGACCTCGTTCGTGGCCTCGCGACGCGGGATCCGCAGCCACGGACAGGTCGGTGCGACACGAGGGGGAGCCGGCGCCACGGCCGTCGGCGCGCGTAAGGCGCCAGAGCGTATGCCAGTCCGGTTTTCAGTCCGGGTTCAGTCCGGGTTCAGTCCGGTTCGCGGCGCGCGTGGCCGCGGATTTCGACCGCGCCGACGTGGGCTGCGACCGCGGAGCCGTTCACGACACAGGGTGCGCCGACGTGCCGACGGATCTCGGTGTGAACGGCCACGACCTCGAACGCACCCGCACGGACTGCACCCGCCGGTGCTACTTCGGTTCCTCTACGCTGCCCGGGCCCCGGATGCCCAGCGCCCGCGTCGTCGCGGGGTTCATGAGCAGCGCGAGCGCCACGACCGCGACGACTGCCAGGGCGATGCCTCCGGGGATGGCGATGCTGTCGGCCTGGAGCAGGTTGTAGGCGACCGGCAGGGCCATGATCTGGGTGATGACGGCGGGACCCCGGCTCCAGCTGCGGCGCAGCAGCAGTCCGCGGGCGGCCAGCAGCGGCAGCAGCGCGAGCACGATCAGCGTCACTCCCCCGGTGACAGCCTGCTGCCGGTCGTCGGGGTCGCCCGCCAGTCCCTGTACGAGTATGTAGGCGCCCCCCGCGACCAGGGCGAGCCCCTCCAGCGCGGCCAGCGCCGCCGCGGCGGTCAGCCGCCCCGGGCGGGGCTCTGCGGTGGGGGTGTCAGGGGTGGGGGTCTGCTCAGCACTCACCTCTGAAGAGTAGCCCTCGGCCACCGGCGCACCGCCGGGGCCCGACCGCTCCCTTCGCGCCTCCCGAGACCTTCCCCGGGTCTCCCCGTGTCGAGGGTCACGCCCGGAACTCTTACCTGATCCTCACCTCGGCCTGGGACGAGTACCACTCGGTAGGTACGCTGCTTCGCATGCGCGCACTTCTCGTGGTCAATCCGGCAGCAACCACCACGAGTGCGCGCACGCGTGACGTGTTGATCCATGCACTGGCGAGCGAGATGAAGCTCGACGCGGTCACCACCGAGTACCGCGGGCACGCCCGGGACCTCGGCCGGCAGGCCGCCGAGAGCAAGGACATCGAGCTGGTGGTCGCCCTCGGCGGCGACGGCACCGTCAACGAAGTCGTGAACGGCCTGCTGCACCACGGCCCCGACCTGGACCGCCTGCCTCGCCTCGCCGTGGTCCCCGGCGGCTCCACCAACGTCTTCGCCCGCGCTCTGGGCCTGCCCAACGACGCGGTGGAGGCCACCGGCGCCCTCCTGGACGCGCTGCGCGAGGAACGAGAGCGCACGGTCGGCCTGGGTCTCGCCGCGGGTACCCCCGGCACCGAGGACGAGGCGGTGCCGTCCCGCTGGTTCACGTTCTGCGCGGGGCTCGGCTTCGACGCCGGGGTGATCGGCCGGGTCGAGCAGCAGCGCGAGCGCGGCAAGCGCTCCACTCATGCGCTGTATTTGCGCCAAGCGGCACGTCAGTTTTTGGACGAACCTCACCGCAGGCAGGGAATGATCACGCTGGAGCAGCCCGGCCAGGACCCGATCACCGATCTCGTTCTGTCCATAGTCTGTAACACTTCCCCGTGGACGTTTCTCGGCAATCGTCCGGTGTACGCGTCCCCTAAGGCTTCGTTCGATACCGGACTCGACGTACTCGGCCTCAGCCGCATGTCGACGGCCGCGGTTGCCCGGTATGCCACCCAGTTGCTCACTTCGTCCCCCGAGCGCGGCCCCCACGGCAAGCACGCCACCTCCCTGCACGACTTGACCGACTTCACCTTGCATTCGAAGGTGCCACTGCCCCTCCAGATGGACGGTGACCACCTCGGACTGCGCACAAGCGTGACGTTCACAGGCGTTCGCCGTGCACTGCGTGTGATTGTGTGAGCGGAAGCGGCCAAAGTCCTTTCACTCGAACGTTTAGACCAGGGTCCACCCCATGGAAGTACGGCTGTGACCTAGTCGACACCGAGGAATCAAAAAAAACTTTCCAGAAGGGGTTGTATCCGCCGCTGAGGTTTGCGAGTCTCTACGTGGCGATCGGGACGGCCCGCAACATCGGCCCCACAGAGAGCCAGAACCCCTCCTCAAATCACAGGACCACGTCAGGGAAACCTGGCAGTCGGCCCTTCACTTGTTGAGGGATTCGTGAAAGCGTTCACATTCACAAGCAACGTGCATGTAATACCAAGGAGAGGTAGCAGCCATGGACTGGCGTCACAACGCCGTTTGCCGCGAGGAAGACCCCGAGCTCTTCTTCCCCATCGGCAACACCGGTCCTGCGCTGCTGCAGATCGAGGAAGCCAAGGCCGTCTGCCGCCGCTGCCCCGTTATGGAGCAGTGCCTGCAGTGGGCGCTTGAGTCCGGCCAGGACTCCGGCGTCTGGGGTGGCCTCAGCGAGGACGAGCGCCGTGCCATGAAGCGCCGCGCCGCCCGCAACCGGGCCCGTCAGGCATCCGCCTGACACCCCACCCCGCACGAGCCTGAGCTTGGCGGCGCGTACAGCGAGTACGCATCTCCCGCCCCCGAGCCGCAGCGCGCAGTACCCCCGATGCGCATAGCAGCGTAAGCAGTGGCCCCGGACCGAAATTGGTCCGGGGCCACTGTCATGCGCCACGGACTCCTTGACCCGGATTCCTTGACGCGGACTCCTTGACCCGGGCTACTTATGGGCCGGCACCGGGATGTCCAGGATGACCCGCGTGCCGCGCTCCGGCGCCGCGACCATGTCGAACGTCCCCCCCAACTCCCCCTCCACCAGGGTCCGTACGATCTGCAGACCGAGGTTGCCCGAGCGGTGCGGGTCGAAGCCCTCCGGGAGACCGACCCCGTCGTCCTGGACGGTGACCAGCAGGCGGGTGTCCTTGGTGGTGCCGCCGCGGACCGCCGAGACCTCGACGGTGCCCCGGTCGCCCTCGCGGAAGCCGTGCTCCAGCGCGTTCTGCAGAATCTCGGTGAGGACCATGGAGAGCGGGGTGGCGACCTCGGCGTCCAGAATCCCGAAGCGTCCGGTGCGGCGCCCGGTGACCTTGCCGGGCGAGATCTCGGCGACCATCGCGAGCACGCGGTCGGCGATCTCGTCGAACTCCACTCGCTCGTCCAGATTCTGAGACAGCGTCTCATGCACGATCGCGATCGAACCGACCCGGCGTACGGCCTCCTCCAGCGCCTCACGGCCGCGCTCCGACTCGATGCGCCGGGCCTGGAGCCGCAGCAGGGCCGCCACCGTCTGGAGATTGTTCTTCACCCGGTGATGGATCTCCCGGATGGTCGCGTCCTTGGTGATCAACTCGCGCTCGCGGCGCCGCAGTTCGGTGACGTCGCGCAGGAGTACGAGGGAACCGACGCGAGTGCCCTTGGGCTTGAGCGGAATCGCGCGCAGCTGGATCACCCCGTCACCGCTCTCGATCTCGAACTCGCGGGGCGCCCAGCCGCTGGCCACCTTCGCCAGCGCCTCGTCGACCGGACCTCGGGACGGCGCGAGTTCGGCGGTGGTCACACCGAGGTTGTGGCCCACCAGGTCGGCGGCCAGCCCCAGGCGGTGGTACGCCGACAGCGCGTTCGGAGAGGCGTACTGGACCGTGCCGTCCGCGTCGAGGCGGATGAGTCCGTCACCCACACGCGGCGAGGCATCCATGTCGACCTGCTGGTCGGGGAACGGGAAGGTGCCCGCCGCGATCATCTGGGCGAGGTCGGACGCGCTCTGGAGGTACGTGAGCTCCAGCCGGCTCGGCGTACGCACGGTGAGGAGGTTGGTGTTGCGGGCGATCACTCCCAGGACGCGCCCCTCCCTGCGCACGGGGATGGACTCGACCCGTACCGGGACCTCCTCCCGCCACTCCGGATCGCCCTCGCGCACGATCCGGCCCTCGTCGAGCGCGGCGTCCAGCAGGGGCCTGCGGCCGCGCGGGACGAGGTGGCCGACCATGTCGTCCTGATACGAGGTCGGGCCGGTGTTGGGCCGCATCTGAGCCACGGACACATAGCGGGTGCCATCGCGCGTGGGGACCCACAGCACGAGGTCCGCGAAGGAGAGGTCGGAGAGCAACTGCCACTCCGAGACCAGCAGATGCAGCCACTCGAGATCGGAGTCACCGAGGGCGGTGTGCTGGCGTACGAGGTCGTTCATGGAGGGCACATGTGCGAGCGTACCCGGCGTATATGACAGCCCCCGAAATCAGCCACCTGCGCGGGCCCGGAAGCACCCGCGGGCCGCGGCGCCTGGGAGGGACCCTCAACCCTCCCGGCACCGCAGCCCGGAGCAGCAACGGCCGCGGGGTGTGCGGTCCCGGTCGGCCGAAGGAGAGGACCCGGAGCAGTCAGGGCAGAGAGCGCCGGTTCCTCGGTCCGCCTTCCTGTGCGGGGAAGACGGAGGCTTGTTCAGTTGATGCCGCTGTACCTACGCATTGTGGACTAGACCACGCGGGCACGTCCATGCGTCGGAAGATGTGTGTTGTTGTCTCTTTATCGAACTTCCCACAGCATCCACCATGCAGACTAGCCCGCTTCGATCCCCGACGGGGGCCGGATCGGCCCATGAGCGGGGGCGAACGGGGTCATGTGCGGCCGCCGATGCCGCAGCCGGGGTCACGGCCTGAGTCACGACCGGGGCCAGATCGCCATCGCGAGTTCGGCGACGGCCTCCAGTTCCTCCTTGGTGGCTCCGTCGCGGGCCTGTTGGGACATTCCCTGGATCATCGCACCGGTATGCCGGGCGAGGGCCGCGGCGTCCGTGTCCGCGGGCAGTTCGCCCGCGGCGATGCCCGCGCTCATCCGGCTCTCGAAGGCGGCGATCGTGGCATTGCGTCGCGCCCGCAGGGACTCCTCCACCTCGGGCGTCGTGCAGTTGATGGCCGCGTGGATGACCAGACAGCCGTGCGGGTGGCGCGGGTCGGTGTATTCGGCCGCCGCCTCGCGGAGCATCCGTTCGACCGCGCCGCGGACCGTGGGTTCCTCGGCCAGGGCACGGTCGCCGAAGGAGCCGTACGTCGTGTCGTACGCGCGGACGGCCTCCTCGAAGAGCGTCTGCTTGTCGCCGAACGCCGCGTACAGGCTCGGGGCACCGATGCCCATGACACGGGTGAGGTCGGAGACGGAGGTCGCCTCGTAGCCGTGCTCCCAGAAGGCGAGGGTCGCCTTCTCCAGCGCGGTCCGGCGATCGAAGGAGCGGGGGCGGCCGCGTTGCTTGGCTCTGCTCTCCGGCTCGGTCTGCTGCCTGTTCACCATGGGTGGATTTTATAGCGGGTGCTAGAGAAATGTCGGCGGGCCGTGAGACACGCGGCATCCAGAAGACCCCTAAAAGAAAGCGGTCGGGCAGTTGAGCGACCAGGGCGTCCGCCGGCGGGCGTCGGGCGCGGGAAAGGAGGGAGGGGGTGGACGTTCTTGGCCGTATGGCCCTGTGGGACCTTTACGGCGGGGCCCGCCGCCCCCGTGGGCAGCATGGGGCACCGGCGCGACCGGATGGTAGGGGCTCTGCTAGATTGGTCTATACCACACGTCCCCTTTCGGGTTCCACTTGAGTCCCTCTCCAGATCGGCAGGCCCAGCGTGGAAGTTGTCATCGTCCCGGACGCCAAGGCTGGCGGCGAGCTGATAGCCGAGGCCATGGCGGAGCTGCTGCGGCACAAGCCCGAGGCGCTGCTCGGCGTGGCCACGGGCTCGACCCCGCTGCCCATTTACGAGGCGCTGGCCGCGAAGGTGAGCTCCGGCGCCGTGGACGCCTCGCGGGCCCGGATCGCGCAGCTCGACGAGTACGTGGGGCTGCCGGCCGAGCATCCCGAGTCGTACCGTTCGGTGCTGCTGCGCGAGGTGCTCGAGCCGCTGGGGCTGGGCATGGACGCGTTCATGGGACCCGACGGCACCGCCGAGGACGTGCGGGCCGCGTGCGAGGCGTACGACAAGGCGCTGGCCTCGGCCGGTGGGGCCGACCTCCAGTTGCTCGGGATCGGGACGGACGGGCACATCGGGTTCAACGAGCCGTGCTCCTCACTCGCCTCACGGACCCGGATCAAGACGCTGACCCAGCAGACCCGGGTCGACAACGCGCGGTTCTTCGAGGGCGACATCGAGCAGGTGCCGCACCACGTCATCACGCAGGGCATCGGCACGATCCTGGAGGCGCGGCATCTCGTGCTGCTCGCCACGGGTGAGGGCAAGGCGGACGCGGTGGCCGCCACCGTCGAGGGACCGGTGGCGGCGGTCTGCCCGGCGTCCGCCCTCCAGCTCCACCCGCACGCCACGGTCGTCGTGGACGAGGCGGCGGCGGCCAAGCTGAAGCTCGCGGACTACTTCCGCCACACGTTCGCGAACAAGCCGGACTGGCAGGGAATCTAGGGCCTGTCGTTTGGATCACGAACGCCGGCAGAGACCGGAAGCGTGCCGGTGCCGGGCTCCCGCTGGGGCCCGGCACCGGCGTCTTCGCCTTCGTCTTCCTGTTCCTCTTCGTCTTCGCGTGATTACTCCCCCGCGATGACCTCCGCCGCCGCGCGGCCGCACACCCTCGCCGCGCCGTGCGTCGCGATGTGCAGGGCGCCCCTCGGCGAAGCCTGCGGTACGCCCATCTCGACCACGATCGTGTCGGGGCGGGAGGTCAGGAGGGTGTCCAGGGCCGTCGCCATCCAGGGATGACGGTGTTCGTCGCGGACGACGGCGACGATGCGACGGGAGCCCGCCGCAGCGAGGGCCGCGGCACCGACGTCCTCGCCGGAGTCGCCGCCCGCGTCGTCGCCGGTGAAGGTGCCCGTCTGCGTGTCGGGCAGGAGGTGGGCCAGTTCGGCCGCGACGCCCCAGGGGGTCTCGTCGCCGACGGCGATGTTCGCGACGGGGGCGAGGACTGCGACGTAGGGAGCCTCGGTGAGCGGGGCGTACGGCGTGGTGGGGGTGAGCCTGAGTGCCCGGCGGGCGGCGACCAGTCCGATCTCGGCGGCACCGTTCGGGCCGGTTGCGGAGCGCGTGGCCCGTGCGGCCGTGGCGGCCGTCCACGCGGCCAGCGCCCGCACGCGCGCCGCCGCGTCCGCGAGGCGTTCCTCGGCGAGTTCCCCCGCGCGGACCGCGGAGACGAGGGCGTCGCGCAGCCGCCGTACCGTCTCGTCGTCCGCCAGGCCTCCGCCCACACAGATCGCGTCCGCGCCGGCCGCGATGGCCAGGACGCTTCCCCGCTCGATGCCGTACGTCGCGGCGATGGCCTGCATCTCCATGCCGTCGGTGACGATGAGGCCGTCATAGCCGAGTTCCTCGCGCAGCAGGCCGGTGAGGACGCGGCGGGAGAGGGTGGCCGGGCGGTCGGGGTCGAGGGCCGGGACCAGGATGTGGGCGCTCATCACGGCGCGCGTACCCGCGGCGATCGCGGCCCGGAACGGAGCGAGTTCACGGGCTTGGAGCACTGAGGGCGCGGCGTCGATGCGCGGCATCGCGTGGTGGGAGTCGACCGCCGTGTCGCCGTGCCCGGGGAAGTGCTTGGTGCAGGCGGCGACGCCCGCGGACTGCAGGCCGGTGACATAGGCGGCGGTGTGCCGGGCCACCAGGTCGGGGTCGGCGCCGAAGGACCGTACGCCGATGACCGGGTTGTCCGGGTTCGAGTTCACGTCCGCGGACGGGGCCCAGTTGAGGTTCACCCCGCAGGCCGCGAGACGGTGGCCGAGTGCCGAGGCCACCTCCCTGGTCAGTTCGACGTCGTCCACCGCGCCCAGCGCGTGGTTGCCCGGGTAGGAGGAGCCGGTGCGGACCTCCAGGCGGGTGACATCGCCGCTCTCCTCGTCGATGGCGACCAGGACGTCGTCCCGTTCCGCGCGCAGCTGGGCGGTCAGGGCCGTCAGTTGGTCCGGCGAGGCGATGTTGCGGCCGAACAGGCCGACCGAGGCCAGGCCTTCGCCGAGGCGGCGGAGCAGCCAGTCGGGGGCGGTGGTTCCCGTGAAGCCGGGCTGGAGGACGGTGAGCGCGTCGCGTGTCAGCCCGTCTTCCGCCGAATTGGACGCGGTGGTACCGCTGGCGAGTGTCGTCATCGGGTGGCGTTATCCCTTCACAGCGCCCGCGGTCAGTCCCGCGGCCATCTTGCGCTGGACGATGAGGAACAGGACGACGATCGGCACGGCCATCATCGTGGAACCGGCCATCATCGGTGCGTATTCGGTGCCGTGCTGGGTGGTGAAGTTACCCAGCCAGACGGTGGCGGTCTGGTTCTTCTGGCTCAGCAGCATCAGGGCGTAGAGGTACTCGTTCCAGGCCTGGATGAATCCGTAGACCGAGGTGGCGACCAGGCCGGGGGCGAGGAGCGGGAAGACCACCCGCATGAAGGCGCCCGTGCGCGAGCAGCCGTCGACCATGGCCGCCTCCTCCAGTTCCTTCGGGATGTTGACGATGAAGCCGCGCAGCGTCCACACCGTGAAGGGGAGGATGAAGGTCAAGTACGTGATGATCAGGCCGGACAGCTTGTCGTACTGGTTCAGGTCGTTGAGCAGCAGGAACACCGGAATGATCATGGCGACCAGCGGGACCATCTGGACCGCCAGAATCCCGACGATCACGATCTTGCGGCCGCGGAAGGCGAAGCGGGAGATGGCCAGGGCGGCCAGCATGCCGACGACGACGCCGATCACGACCACCGCCGCGGAAACGATCAGACTGCGGCCCACCGGGCCCCAGAAGTCCGCGATGTCCAGCGCACGGCGGAAGTTGCCGAGCGTCAGTCCGGTGGGGAACAGGCTCGGATCCGGGTCGATGGCGTCCTTCGCCGGTTTGAACGCCGTGTTCAGCATCCAGTAGACGGGGAAGCCCGCGGTGACGAAGACGAGCAGGCCGAGAAGGTTCCAGCCGAACTTGGACTTCCTGCGCGCCTGAGGGGCGAGCGTGCTCATTCGACCTCTCCGATCTTCAGCATCTGCCGCATGTACACGGCGACCACACCCAGCAGCAACAGCACGGTGAGCAGGGCGATCGCCGATCCCTGCCCGTAGTCGTTGACCACGAACGCGCGGTCGTACGAGTACGTGGTGAGCAGCTGGAACTCGGCCTCGGGATGGCCGCCCCGCATCACGAAGACCTGCGGGAACACGCCCATGTCCCAGATGACGGAGAGCGTCGTGAGCATCACGATGATCGGCTTCAGGATCGGCAGCGTGACGTAACGGAAGACGCCCCAGGCGCCCGCGCCGTCGAGGCGGGCCGCCTCCTCCAACTCCTTCGGGACCTGCGTGAGACCGGCACTCAAAGTGATCACGACGAAGGGCACGGCCCCCCACACCACCAGGAGCATGATCACGGCCAGCCCCTGCGGCCCGCTGGCGAACCAGTTGTGGCCGACCATGTCGACGCCCGGCAGCTTGCTGAGCAGCGCGTTGAAGACGCCGTAGTCCGAGTCGAAGAGCCACTTGAAGACCGTGGTGGCCACGATGATCGGCATACCCCAGCTGGCCACCAGCACGATGTTGATGAGCATCTTCACCCAGCCCGAGACCCGCTGGAGGAGCAGCGCGATCAGCATGCCGATGACCATCGTGAAGACGACGGCCCCGGCGGCGAAGACGATCGTGCGGACCACGACGGCCCAGAACTCGCTGTCGCCCAGCACCTTGTCGAAGTTGTCGAGGCCGACCGACTCGGCCGGCTGGAAGCCCCACAGCTGGGACTGCCCGAACTTCTGGAAGGAGAGGGTGACCAGCCGGACGAGGGGATAGCCCAAGACCAGCGCGAGGATCAGCAGACAGGGGGCGAGCAGGGCCCAGGGCACGGCCGTCCCGCCGGAGGTCCGCCCTCTGCGTGGCCTGTCCGGAGCGGCCGTTGGTGGTGGTGGCGACGGCCGCGTCGGCGGCACTTTGGCAGTGGTCGTATCAGCGGCACTCATCCGCGCGCTCCTCAGCGGTCCCTCAGGTCGTACGAAGACGAAGCCCCGCGCGGCCAGGTCGTACGGGAGTCCCCCGCGCCCCCCCGACCAGGCCGTACGGAAGGCAGGACCCCGCCGGCAACGGGGCCCTGCCTCAGGTCACTTGGTGTTGATCACCTTGTCGATCGCGGCGTCCGCTTCCTTCGCGGCGGCCTCGACCGACTTCTTGCCGGTGCCGATGCTCTGCAGCATCGTCTGCAGGACCTGGGCCTTCTCGACCTGGCCCCAGCCCGGCGCCATCGGCACGAACCAGTTGCTCTCGGCCGCGGTGGCCTGGACCACGGTCGCCGGGTCGTTCTTCAGCGTGGCGAGGTCGGTCTTGTTGTTGGGCAGGTTGCCCTTGGCCATCAGACCCTTCTGGCCCGTGGCGCCCGTGAAGGCGTTGATCCACTCACCGGCGAGGGCCTGCGCCTTGGACTTCACGGGGATCGCGAGGTCGGAGCCGCCGAGGAAGACGGGGAGGTTCTTGCCGGACGGGCCGGGCATCACGAAGTTCTCGAGGTTGCCCTTGAGCTTGCCGGTCTTGTCGTTCTCCGGGGCCTCGGAGGTGGCGCCCTCCCAGGCGGCCCCGAAGATCATGGCGGCCTTGCCCTGGCCGTAGACGATGTAGCGGTCGGACTCGTCCTTGGTCTTGTCGCCGTGCATGTAGGTGTCGACGACGTTCTTGAACGCCTCGAGCCCCTTGATGGACTCGGGTGAGGAGAGGTTGGCCTTCCACTGGCCGCCCGACTCGACCGCGATCGAGCCGCCGGCGTCGTAGACGAAGGACATGGCCGCGTACCAGTCGCGGGTGGGCTGGTACCAGGCGCTGAACTTGTCGCCCTCCTTCTTCTGGATCTTGTCCAGGGCGGAGGTCAGTTCCTCGTACGTCTTCGGGGCCGACTTGACGCCGACCGAAGCGGCCAGGTCCTTGCGCCAGTTGCCGACGCGGCCACCGGCGTAGTACGGCACGCCGTAGGTCTTGCCCTCGTAGGTGACGGAGGTCTTGAGGCCGTCCAGCCACGCGTCCGAATTCTCGTACTTCGACGCTTCGACCGGAGCGAAGGCGCCCTTGACCATGTAGCCGAGCATCTCGCTGTTGCCCATCTCGACCACGTCGGGAGCCTTGTCGGTGGCGAGGACGGCGTCGAGCTTGGTGTTCTTGTCCGGCCAGCCGTAGTACTCGTGGTTGATCTTGACGCCCGGGTGCTTCGCCTTCACGGCGGCGTCGGCGGCCTTGACCAGCTCGGGCCAGTTGTTCTGCGCGTCCACGGTGAGCCAGACGGTCAGCGCCTTGGCGTCCGCGCCCTTGTCCGACCCCCCGGAGTTGTTGTCACTGTCCCCGCACGCCGCGATGGAGACCATCATGCCCGCGATACCGATCGCGGCTATCAGCTTGCGCTTCACGCCACCCTCCTCAGGGATGCCACAAACCCCCCTGCCTCCCCGCGGTGAGCGTCAACGCACGTACCGCCCATGGGGCCGGGACTGGACCAATGGTGTAGACCAGTAGGGGGGAGCTTGGCCTAGACCTAGAGGGGTGTCAAGGGTGTTCAAGCCAGGCAGGACGTCCGTTACGGGACCTAAATATGCAAGGACCTTTAAGTAGGTAAGTGGCATAACCGGCAGGGCTTTTCACCGGTCTCGCACGGTCCGGTCACGCGCCCTTCCCCGAGTCGTGGACTAGACCAACAGGAACGCCGACGGTATATAGAGGGGATCACGGAGCGTGCGGGGGACACTCGCACAAGAAGCCGTGCCACGATGTGAGCCGTGACCGATGGGGATGTCGGTCGCTTCGGCATCCGGAGCCGGGAAGGCAGAGTATGAGCACCGACGTCGGCAGTGCGGAGAGCGAGGGTGGGGCACCCATCCGTACCGCGCGCGTGCCCAAGTACTACCGCCTCAAGAAGCACCTGCTCGACATGACGGAGACGCTGCCGCCGGGAACACCGGTCCCGCCCGAGCGCACCCTCGCCGCCGAGTTCGACACCTCGCGCACCACCGTGCGCCAGGCCCTCCAGGAGCTGGTCGTCGAGGGCCGCCTCGAACGCATCCAGGGCAAGGGCACCTTCGTCGCCAAACCGAAGGTCTCCCAGGCGCTCCAACTCACCTCGTACACCGAGGACATGCGCGCCCAGGGTCTCGAACCCACCTCGCAGCTCCTGGACATCGGCTACATCACCGCCGACGACACCCTCGCCGGGCTGCTCGACATCTCGTCCGGCGGCCGGGTACTGCGTATCGAACGACTGCGTCTCGCGAGCGGCGAGCCGATGGCCATCGAGACGACCCACCTGTCCGCGAAGCGCTTCCCCGCCCTGCGCAGGTCGCTCGTCAAGTACACCTCGCTCTACACCGCACTCGCCGAGGTGTACGACGTCCATCTCGCCGAGGCCGAGGAGACCATCGAGACGTCGCTGGCCACCCCGCGCGAGGCCGGCCTGCTCGGCACCGACGTCGGGCTGCCCATGCTGATGCTCTCCCGCCACTCGCTGGACCGGCAGGGCGAGCCGGTGGAGTGGGTGCGGTCGGTGTACCGGGGCGACCGGTACAAGTTCGTGGCACGGCTGAAGCGGCCGCAGGAGTGACCACGGTCGAAGGGCCGCAGGATCAACCACGGTGAAGCAGCCGCAGGATCAACCGCGGCCAAACAGCCCCAGAAATAAGCCACTTGAGGTAGTGCACGTGGTTTGACTTGCTCCTCGGGCTGAAGCCCGAGGATTCCGGCCTTCCCGCCCGAACCCTGTGCCGCTACGCGGCACAGGGTTCGGGCGGGAGTCCGTGGCTTCCTGTTTCTTCGCGCTGTGCCGGGACGAGTCCTGGTCCCGTCCTCCCGTCACTCATGGATGGGAGGACGGCCCGTGCGCATCCGCGAGAGGGGTTCCACTGCTGCCGACCACACGAATCCTCCCCTGACCGCACGAAAGCGCTGCGCTGAGGACCGATATACGGACCAGGGGTTCCGCTTGTGTGTGACGTCGCCTAGATTGCCTGCGCGTTACACAGGTGATTACCAGCGATCACAGGTGACCAGTGAGGGGACGGAGCCGCCATATGTCAGATGTGCCCGAAGTGAAACCACCGGTGGTGACACCGGTCCGCGTCGTGATCGCCCTGTGCCTGTTCGCCCCCTTCGTGGCCATGCTGTGGGTCGGCTCGTACTCCAAGACGGACCCCACCTTCATCGGCATCCCGTTCTTCTACTGGTACCAGATGCTGTGGGTGCTCATATCCACGGCGCTCACGGTGATCGCGTACCAGCTGTGGCAGCGTGACCAGCGAGCTCGCACCACCCCGAAGGGCGGTCCCGAAGCATGAACGACGGCGTGAACGGCGTCGCACTCGCCGTCTTCATCTTCTTCTTCCTGGCCGTCACAGTCATGGGCTTCCTGGCCGCGCGCTGGCGCAAGGCCGACGACGAGCACAGCCTCGACGAATGGGGCCTGGGCGGACGGTCGTTCGGCACCTGGGTCACCTGGTTCCTGCTCGGCGGCGACCTCTACACGGCGTACACCTTCGTCGCCGTACCGGCCGCCATCTACGCGGCGGGCGCGGCCGGCTTCTTCGCCGTGCCGTACACGATCCTGGTCTATCCCCTGATCTTCACCTTCCTGCCCCGCCTGTGGTCGGTCTCGCACAAGCACGGATACGTGACGACCTCGGACTTCGTGCGCGGGCGCTTCGGCTCGAAGAGCCTGTCGCTGGCGGTCGCCGTGACCGGCATCCTCGCCACGATGCCGTACATCGCGCTCCAGCTCGTCGGCATCCAGGCCGTCCTGGACGTGATGGGCGTCGGCGGCGGCGAGGGCACGAACTGGTTCATCAAGGACCTGCCGCTGCTCATCGCCTTCGGAGTGCTCGCCGCGTACACGTATTCGTCGGGTCTGCGGGCCCCCGCCCTCATCGCCTTCGTGAAGGACACACTGATCTACATCGTCATCGCGGTGGCGATCATCTACATCCCGATCAAGCTGGGCGGCTTCGACGAGATCTTCAAGGCGGCGAACGACAAATACACGGCGGCCGGCGCGGGCGGGGCCATCCCCGCCGAGGCCGGGCAATGGACCTACGCAACCCTCGCGCTCGGCTCCGCGCTCGCGCTGTTCATGTACCCGCACTCGATCACAGCGACGCTCTCCAGCCGCAGCCGCGAGGTGATCCGCCGCAACACCACGATCCTCCCCCTGTACTCGCTGATGCTGGGCCTGCTGGCCCTGCTCGGGTTCATGGCGATCGCGGCCGGGGTGAAGGTCACCAACGGCCAGCTCGCCATCCCGCAGCTCTTCGAGAACATGTTCCCGGACTGGTTCGCGGGCGTGGCCTTCGCGGCCATCGGCATCGGCGCGCTGGTCCCGGCCGCCATCATGTCCATCGCGGCCGCGAACCTTTTCACCCGCAACATCTACAAGGACTTCATCAAGCCGGACGCGACCCCGCAGCAGGAGACCAAGGTCTCCAAGCTGGTCTCCCTGCTGGTGAAGGTGGGCGCGCTGGCCTTCGTCCTCACCATGGACAAGACGGTCGCCATCAACTTCCAGCTCCTGGGCGGCATCTGGATCCTGCAGACCTTCCCGGCCCTGGTCGGCGGCCTGTTCACGCGCTGGTTCCACCGCTGGGCGCTGCTCGGGGGCTGGGCGGTCGGCATGCTCTACGGCACGCTCGCCGCGTACGGCGTCGCGTCCCCGACCCAGAAGCACTTCGGCGGCAGCTCGAAGGAGATCCCCGGCATCGGGGAGATCGGTTACATCGGCCTGACGGCGTTCGTGCTGAATGTGGTCGTGACCGTCGTCCTCACCTTCGCCCTGCGCGCCTTCAAGGCCCCTGACGGTGTCGACGAGACGTCTCCGGAGGACTACACGGCGGACGCGGGGGAGCCGGGCGTCACGGTGGAGCTGCCACCGGCCGCGGCGGGGGCGGCCCACTAGGCACCACCGGGTACGGATGCGGGTAGTAGGGGCGGCGGGGCGGATTTTCGCCCCCGCCGCCCCTACTCGTTCGCCCCGTTCCTGGGGGCTCCGCCCCTCGGGGTTGCGGCACACTGCACGGCATGGACATCGTCATCAGGCGGGCCCGGCCCGAGGAGTACGAGCGCGTCGGCGAGATCACCGCACAGGCCTATCTCGGCGACGGACTGCTCGACTTCGGCGAGAGCGACGAGTACCTCGGGGAGCTGCGCGACGTCGCGAAGCGGGCCGCGGCGGCCGAGGTGCTGGTCGCCACGGAGCGGGACCAGGTGTGGGGCGGTGTGACCTTCGTTCCGGCCGACGGACCCATGGCCGACATCGCCCGGCCCGGCGAGGCCGAGATCCGTATGCTCGCCGTCGCCCCGGAAGCCCGCCGCCGAGGCGTCGGCGAGGCCCTCGTACGCGCCTGTGTCGACCGCGCACGCGCCACCGAAGGCTGCATACGCCTCGTGCTCTCCACCCAGCGCACCATGCACACGGCCCACCGCATCTACGCGCGCCTCGGCTTCACCCGTACCCCCGAGCGCGACTGGAACCCCATCCCGCACCTCGACGACCTCCTCCTGATCACCTACGAGTTGACGCTCCAGCACACTCCGTAGCTCCCTCAAAGGCCGCCGTGACACAACATGTGGGGGTGCTCCCGCGACCCGGCACTAGATGTATGCTCGTGCTCGCTGTCGTCGCAGGGGAATCCGGTGCGAATCCGGAACTGTCCCGCAACGGTGTACTTGTGCGCATACGTGTGTATTCGCGTACGAGTTTCAGTCCGAGGACCTGTCGACAGCGCGCCCCGGCCACCCGGCCCGGGCGCCGACGACGTCCGGGCCTCGCGGAATGGGCCGGTGGACGCGACGCCGTGCGCGCTCGTGTGCCCCGCCGCTTTCCCCTGGCCCCGTGCCGAGCGAGGGAGAGCCCCCAGTGACCATCGCGCCAGCCGATCCGGTTTCAGCTTCCACGGAGCAGGCCCTGGTGGAGAAGGACGGTCCCGGTACCACGCTGCTGCGTATGCTGACCGACCTCACCGCCGACCTCCCCGATGCCGACCCCGGCCGAGTCGCCGCCGCCGCGCTGCGCGGCCGGTCCGCGCACGCGGACGACACGGAGCTGCGCGAGCTGGCCACCGAGGCGGCCGCGGGCCTCATCTCCGAGGACCCCGCGTACTCTCGGCTGGCCGCCAGGCTGCTGACGGTCAGCATCGCCGCCGAGGCCGCCTCGCAGGGCGTGCGCTCCTTCTCCGAGTCGGTCGCCGTCGGCCACCGCGAGGGCCTGATCGCCGACCGCACGGCAGAGTTCGTAGGCCTGCACGCGGCCCGCCTGGACGCGCTGATCGACACCGACGGGGACGACCGCTTCGGCTACTTCGGCCTGCGCACCCTGCACAGCCGCTACCTGCTCCGGCACCCGATCACCCGGCGCGTCATCGAGACCCCGCAGCACTTCATGCTCCGGGTCGCGAGCGGTCTCGCTGAGAACGAAACAACCCGCGCCGTGGACGAAGTCGCCGCCCTCTACGGCCTGATGAGCCGCCTCGACTACCTCCCCTCCTCCCCCACACTCTTCAACTCCGGCACGCGTCACCCGCAGATGTCGTCCTGCTACCTCCTCGACTCCCCTCTGGACGAGCTGGACTCCATCTACGACCGCTACCACCAGGTGGCCCGGCTCTCGAAGCACGCGGGCGGCATCGGCCTGTCGTACTCCCGCATCCGCTCCCGCGGTTCACTGATCCGCGGCACGAACGGGCACTCCAACGGCATCGTCCCGTTCCTGAAGACCCTCGACGCCTCGGTCGCCGCGGTGAACCAGGGCGGCCGGCGCAAGGGCGCCGCCGCGGTCTACCTGGAGACCTGGCACTCCGACGTCGAGGAGTTCCTGGAGCTGCGCGACAACACCGGCGAGGACGCCCGCCGTACGCACAATCTGAACCTCGCGCACTGGATCCCGGACGAGTTCATGCGCCGGGTCGACGCCGACGGGCAGTGGTCCCTCTTCTCCCCCGCCGACGTGCCCGAGCTGGTCGACCTGTGGGGCGAGGAGTTCGACGCGGCCTACCGCAAGGCCGAAGCCGACGGCCTGGCCAAGAAGACCATCCCGGCCCGCGACCTCTACGGCCGCATGATGCGCACCCTCGCGCAGACCGGCAACGGCTGGCTGACCTTCAAGGACGCGGCCAACCGCACCGCCAACCAGACGGCGGAGCCCGGCCACACCGTCCACTCCTCGAACCTCTGCACCGAGATCCTCGAGGTCACGGACGACGGCGAGACGGCGGTCTGCAACCTGGGCTCGGTCAACCTCGGCGCCTTCGTCGTCGGCGACGGCATCGACTGGGAGCGTCTGGACGCCACCGTCCGCACCGCCGTCACCTTCCTCGACCGCGTCGTCGACATCAACTTCTACCCGACCGAGCAGGCGGGCCGCTCCAACGCCAAGTGGCGTCCGGTGGGCCTGGGCGCGATGGGCCTCCAGGACGTCTTCTTCAAGCTCCGCCTGCCTTTCGACTCCCCCGAGGCCAAGGCCCTCTCCACCCGGATCGCCGAGCGCATCATGCTCGCCGCGTACGAGGCCTCCACGGACCTCGCGGAGCGCAACGGCCCCCTGCCCGCCTGGTCCCGCACCAGGACCGCCCGCGGCGTGCTCCACCCCGACCACTACGACGTCGAACTGACCTGGCCGGAGCGCTGGGCCGCCCTGCGGGAACGCATCGCTGCCGTGGGCATGCGCAACTCGCTCCTCCTCGCCATCGCGCCGACGGCCACCATCGCCTCCATCGCGGGCGTGTACGAGTGCATCGAGCCGCAGGTGTCGAACCTCTTCAAGCGCGAGACGCTCTCCGGCGAGTTCCTCCAGGTCAACTCCTACCTGGTGGACGAGCTGAAGCAACTCGGCGTGTGGGACGCGCAGACCCGGGAGGCGCTGCGCGAGTCGAGCGGCTCGGTGCAGGGCTTCACCTGGGTCCCCCAGGACGTCCGCGACCTGTACCGCACGGCGTGGGAGATCCCCCAGCGCGGCCTCATCGACATGGCCGCCGCCCGCACGCCGTTCCTGGACCAGGCCCAGTCGCTGAACCTCTTCCTGGAGACGCCGACCATCGGCAAGCTCTCCTCGATGTACGCGTACGCCTGGAAGCAGGGCCTGAAGACGACGTACTACCTGCGCTCACGCCCGGCGACACGCATCGCCCGCGCCGCCCAGGCGCAGCCCACGATCCCCGTACAGCAGACGCCCGACGAAGACGCCGTCGCCTGCTCCCTCGAAAACCCCGAGTCCTGCGAGGCCTGCCAGTAATGCCCAGCACCCAGAATCTTCTCGACCCCGGCTTCGAGCTGACTCTCCGCCCCATGCGCTACCCGGACTTCTACGAGCGCTACCGGGACGCGATCAAGAACACCTGGACCGTCGAGGAGGTCGACCTCCACTCGGACGTCGCCGACCTCGCGAAGCTGTCCCCGGGCGAGCAGCACATGATCGGCCGCCTGGTCGCGTTCTTCGCGACGGGTGACTCGATCGTGGCGAACAACCTGGTCCTGACCCTCTACAAGCACATCAACTCCCCCGAGGCGCGCCTGTACCTGTCGCGGCAGCTCTTCGAGGAGGCCGTGCACGTCCAGTTCTACTTGACGCTGCTCGACACCTACCTGCCCGACCCGGAGGACAGGACGGCGGCCTTCGCGGCCGTCGAGAACATCCCGTCCATCCGCGAGAAGGCCGAGTTCTGCTTCAAGTGGATGGACTCGGTGGAGAAGCTGGACCGCCTGGAGACCAAGGCCGACCGCCGCCGCTTCCTCCTCAACCTCATCTGCTTCGCCGCGTGCATCGAGGGGCTCTTCTTCTACGGGGCGTTCGCGTACGTCTACTGGTTCAGGTCGCGGGGTCTGCTGCACGGCCTGGCCACGGGCACCAACTGGGTGTTCCGCGACGAGACCATGCACATGTCCTTCGCGTTCGAGGTGGTCGACACCGTCCGCAAGGAGGAGCCGGAACTCTTCGACGACCAGCTTCAGCAGCAGGTGACCGACATGCTCCGGGAGGCCGTCGAGGCCGAGCTGCAGTTCGGGCGCGACCTGTGCGGTGAGGGTCTCCCGGGTATGAACACCGAATCGATGCGCCAGTACCTCGAGTGCGTCGCCGACCAGCGCCTCCAGCGGCTGGGCTTCGCGCCCGTGTACGGCTCCGAGAACCCCTTCTCCTTCATGGAGCTCCAGGGCGTCCAGGAACTGACCAACTTCTTCGAGCGGCGCCCGTCGGCGTACCAGGTGGCGGTGGAGGGCTCGGTCGGGTTCGACGAGGACTTCTAGGTCCTGTCGCGACATTCCGACCAGGCGAGGATCCGGTGGATCCCGCGGCGCGGGTGGCACGTCCAAGCGGTAAGGAGGTCACCCCATGCGCCGTACGACCCAGCACCGGATCCTCGCCCTCGTGGCGCTGACGCTTCTCGTGGCGGGCTGCGGCGACGAGGCCGGCAGCGGCACCGTGTCGCCGTCCCCCACGAAAACCGACGCGAGCTGCACGGCACCACCGGCGGAGCTCGGCGCCACTGACACCGGCCGTACGTTCTGTCTGACGACCGGCGGCGTGGTCCGTCTCGCCCTGGACGGGACCGCCGATCGGCCGTGGGAGCCCGTCAGGGTCAGCGGCGGCGGCCTGGAGGCCACCAACAGCGGCATCGTCATCCAGCCGGGCGACGCCGTCGCCGCCTTCGAGGCGGTCTCGGCCGGTACGGCACAGCTCAGTTCGTCCCGGCCATTGTGCGCCACCGAGCCGGGCCGGGTGTCGTGCAAGGGCCTTCAGGAGTGGACGGTGACGGTGGTGGTGACGAAGCCCTGAGCTGACGGTCGGTACGCCGCACATGGGCCGGCCCGATCAGCCCGGGCAGGGCCAGGATCACAAAGATCGCGAGGCGAGCCGGACGTGCTGTACGTCGACGTGGACCCGGTGATCACCTCGGCCGGCACCGCCGCCGGTATCGACGCCTGTCTGCATCTGGTGCGCAAGGAGCACGGCCCCGAGGTCGCCGACGCCATCGCCCGCCGCATGGTCGTGCCTCCGCACCGGGACGGTGGCCAGCTCGCGGCCCGCGCCCATATGTCCCCGCGCACCTTCGCGCGCCGCTTCCAGCAGGAGACGGGCACCACTCCGTACCGCCGGCTCCTGCGCCAACGGGTGCTGTTGGCACGGGAGTTGCTGGAGGCGACGGACGAGACGATGGACGCCGTCGCGAGTCGCACCGGGTTCGGCAACGCTGCCGCGCTGCGCCATCAGTTCGTACGGAGTCCGGGGACGACCCCACAGGCGTACCGGCGCACGTTCAGGGGCCCGCGGGCTGCCTGAGCGCGCACCAGTACGAACGCGGGGTGGCAGTGACACCAGCCGCTCCGCGGCGGGCGCGCATCTGCGGCGTTGTCGTCGGTTGCCGACTCCCCCACTCTCGGCTTCGCTCGAGCGGGGGGACCCCCATCGCGTCGACGCCCTCCTCCGCCTTGCAGCTGCACGCACCACACTCCGCTCACCGGCATCGGACAGGCGCCGCTGCTTTCCTCCACCGTGATCGACCGGACAGGTCCTGAGCGACGCCGGGCCGGCGACGCGCGGTCAACGCGGCGCCGCCCGCAGCAGCAGCCGGTGGGGCCGCAGGGTGATGCCGACGCGGGTCGCGTCCTTCGACTCGGACACCTGCTCGAAGCGCCAGGCGGACGCCACCGTCGCCGTGATCAGGCTGAGCTGGGCCATCGAGAAGTGGTCGCTCGGGCACTTCCGGTTGCCCACGCTGAAGGGGCTCATGGCGAACTTCGGCACGTCCTTGACGCGATCCGGAAGCCAGCGGTCGGGGTCGAAATCCAGATGCCCCCCGTACGACCGCGGATCACGCTGGATCGCGTAGGGGCTGTAGACGATGTCGGCACCGGCCGGAATCCGATAGCCCCCGAGCTCAGTTTCGGTCACCGCCCGCCGCGTCAGAATCCATACGGCGGGGCGCAGTCGCATCGCCTCGACGACAACATTGTTGGTGTGCGACAGCTTCTGCACATCGTCGAATGCAACGGGCCGGTCGCCCGCGACCGATTTGACCTCTTCGGCGACCCTGGCGGCGTGTTCCGGGTGTTCAGTGAGGACTTGCAGGAGCCACATGACGGTGGAGGCGACGGTTTCGCTGCCGGGGGTGAGTATCGCCACGACTTGGTCGTGGATCTCCTGTTCACCGATCGGGTCGCCGTTGTCGTCCTTGGCTTCGAGCAATGCCGTCAGCAAATCGTCCGGCTTTTGACCGGATGCCCGGCGTTCGGCGACGATCTCATCGACCAGGACATGCAAATCGGCCAGTGCGCGGTCGAATTTGCGGTTGGCCGGAAACGGCAGCCGATAGAGCGGGCCCGCCGGGATCACCATGCGCCGGTACATGCCGCGGAACACGGTGGCGAGCGCGATGCTGAGCCGCTCGGCCCGCTCGTCCATGTACTCGCCGCGCAGCAGACAGCGGGCCGCGATGCGCACCGCGACGCGGAAGGACTCCGAGGTGCAGTCGATCGTCTCGCCGGGCCGGACGCGCTCGGCGAAGGCCCGCGCCTCCTCCTCCATGATCGGCCCGTACTCGGGGATGATGTCGAGCCGGAACGCGGGCTGGATCGTGCGGCGCTGGCGTCGGTGGGTGGGCCCGTTGGCGGTCGCGACCCCTTCCTTGCCGAGCAGGCCTTCCAGCGATTCCCACAGTGGGCCGCCGATCTTGAAGTCGGTGCTCAGCGCGAGGGCTCCGGTGAGCTCCGGCGTGGTGACGGCGTACAGCGTCTTGGGGCCCAGCTTGAGCCGGACGATGTCGCCGTGCTCGCGAAGCCCCGCGAAGAAACCCAGCGGGTCGCGGACCAGTTTCCAGCCGTGGCCGAGGCCGGGTACGCCGCCCCCGGCGAAGGGTGGGACGGGCAGCTCCTGAGCCCCGGGTTGCGCGGGCTTCACTGACTCGACGGTCATGACTCACCTGCCGCTTCGTTGTTGACGTACGGGGGTGTGGAGCGGTCGTCCCAGCTGTCGACGGAGTACCGGCCGGACTCGTGGTGGAACCAGTACACGGAGCTGAACCAGTTCCGCATATTTCCCAGGCAGGCCTTCACCGCGATGCTCAGTTCCTTGCCGTACACGGTGCCGTCGTCAAGTTCGTCGGCGAACCGGGCGAGGCCCCTTTCCGCATCGAGGAATTCGGTGATGCATTCTTCGACCCGCCGCCGGACTTCCGTGACGGCCTCTTCGAGATTCAGCCTCTGATGGTGAATCAGACTGATTCCCAGATTGTGGACCTCGTCGCCCGCTATTTCCTTGGGGAGCGAACAGAGATCGTTGTACCAGGCGGCGAATTCCTGGCTCAGAAGTGCCGCACGCCGATATGCGGAATGTTGCCGCACAGCGGCGGGAATTTCACAGCCCGCGGTCGGCTCCAGCAGGTCGGTCCAGATCCAGTGCGCAAAGGTGAGCCGCCGGAGTTCGAGGTATTCCTCGACCGTGGGGACGGTGCCCGACGTACGGTTGCGGAATTCCCGGTCGTACGCCTCGATCACCGCGTGGAAGTGGAACGCGAAGCGTGCGTTCCACTTCTTGTTGAGGAATGAGTACAGCCGCACCATGCTGTCCGCGAACCCGGCCACCAGGGGATCCTGGTGGTGCAGGTGCTCCCTGGGGGAGTCGAGGGCCGCGTGTAGCTGGACCCTGAGCCTCCGCCAGGCGGCCGGCCTGCCGTGGATGACGTCGCGGTCGTGGCGGTCGTCCCAGACGAAGAACCACGCACTGTAGTCCGCTATGGCCTGCATGACCTCGTCGGAGGCACCAATGTAGTAGCCCGCCATCAGGTCGGTATAGCAAAGTCCGTCGGCATATTCCTCGACCTTGTCCGCCGACATGAGCCGCATTTCCCGCAGCCACGAACGCGTGTTCTCCTGAAGCCTGGGCCAATACGGATGGAGTTGACGGGGAAACATGGTCTCGATCACCGGGAGAGAGAGTGCCGGTGGAACCGCGACCACGGTCGGTGTCGATGAAGTGCCGTGTGAGAAAGCGTGCACGAACAAACCCCTCTCAGCCGCCGGTTGACGTCACACCCCTCCCGCCGTGCCGGGCGTGCGCCGTTGCGTATCCCCGCACTTCCATTCAGCACTACAACTGACCGTTCTGGGAACGGATTTGCTCCACTCACTCCCCCACGATGCTGAGATTGCCCCCTTGTGTGACTGAATATGGTTCGCTAGGGAGCACATAGGATCGAACGTGAGACACACATGCGAACGGCGCCTGCTCAGGGGGCTCCCTGAACAGACGCCGTACACGCGGGCCCACGAGCGATCATGAGTCCCAGCTGTCGTTTCCCGACACAGTCGTCGGTCGGTCGTCGGTCAGCCGTCGGTCAGTCGTTGGCGACCACCGGGTAGCGGGGCTCGTTCTCGGCCATCTGCCGCAGCGCGTCCTTGCGCTCGCGCTTGGAGAGCCGGTCGATGTAGAGGTAGCCGTACAGGTGGTCCGTCTCGTGCTGGAGGCAGCGCGAGAAGTAGCCGGTGCCGCGCACCTTGATCGGGTTGCCCTTCTCGTCCTGCCCGGTGACCTCGGCGTAGTCGGGGCGGGCCAGCGGCGCGTACGCGGTCGGCACCGAGAGGCAGCCCTCGTTGCTGTCGTCCAGGCGGCGCTGATCGGCGGGCAGCTCGACGAGCACGGGGTTGCAGACGACACCGACGTGCCGCTTGCCCTCGTCGTCCTGGCAGTCGTACACGAAGACCTTCAGGTCGACGCCGATCTGGTTGGCGGCCAGGCCCACGCCCTCGGCGGTGCGCTGGCTGGCGAACATGTCGGCGACCAGCTGGTCGAGCTCGTCGCCGAACTCGGTGACGTCCTTGCACTCCTTGTGCAGCACCGGGTTGCCGACGACCGTGATCGGCCGCGAGGTACCACGCTCGCGGTAAGCCGCCTCGCGCTCCTCACAGTCCTCGGTATCGATGACGAAGCCCTCGTCGTCCACGGGGAGCACGCCCGCGTGCTGCTGATCGGTGTCCTGCTGCGCCATGACCGACGTACGCCTTCCTGAATCCTTGAAATCTGCGGGTACAGCCTACGGGCAGCGCTCAGCAGACCTCTTCCAGATCCCGCCAGTCCCGGGAGTCGGGGCTGTCCGCGACCCAGCCGTCCAGCAGACCCCGTACCAGCGAAGCCGGAGCGGCCACCCCGCATTCCCGCTCGGGCACCCACAGCTGCCCGTCGGTGCGGTGGCCGAGCGGCCCGGGGTGGCCTGGCTCGCTGTGGTCGTGCGGGTCGAGGTGCTCGCCGTCGCCCTCGTCGGACGGCATCCGGGACTCGGAGCACATCCGGCACAGCAGCCGTACGGACGACGACCAGTCCTCGGCGGCGAAGCCGGCGTCGGCGGCGAGCTGCTCCAGCGCGTCCCGGTCGTCCTCGGTGGCCGCTTCCAGCAGGACCACCCAGGTGGGGACGGGCGAGGGCGCCCACAGCTCGATCTCGTCGAAGACGGGATAGGCGTGCCCGACGGCGGTGGTCCGCTCCCCGTGGGGCACCCCGTCGTGCAGCACGACCTCGCCCCAGCGCCGCCCGGAGGACGGCAGCGGAATGGACAGCACCTCGATGCGGGCGGGATCGAGCCGCCGCCCCCACACCACCTCGGCCTCTCCCTCCGGAGACAGCCGTACGGCCGCACTGCCGAGGTCCATGCCCACGGGCTCGCCCGAGACGGCGGCGCCGCCGGGCACCCGCAGCCCGTACGCCTGCCAGGCGCGCCGGGCCAGCGGCCAGTCCTGGAGGGCGGTGGCCGCGATGCCGACGTTCCACCAGTCAGGCGCGCCGGTCTCCCGGTCGAGAAGCGCGACAGCCCTCAGCCCGGCCGCCCGCGCCTGCTCCCAGTCGTGCCGGAACTTGTGCAGCAGGGCCAGGTTGAACCAGGACTCGGACAGCCACGGCTCCAGATCCGCGGCGCGTGTCAGCAGCGCTCCCGCGTCCTCGTACCGGCCGTCGCCGATCAGCGTGAACGCGCGGTCGGTGGCCTGCCGCCATGAGGCGGAGGGCCGGTGCCGTCCCTTGCCGAAGATCCTCACGATTCCCGCCTGCCAGTTCCGTGCGATTCCCGCCTGCCGGTGGTTCTTCGAAGAGTCCCTTGAGGACAGCGCAACCCCGGGTCGGCCCGCGCCCCCGAACACCCTCTTCCTCGCATCCAACCACGTACCGTCGGACGCCCGCTCATTACCCATGGGTTACCCAGCCTGGGGCAGGGTAAGGCCGCCCCGCAACAGGACCCTGGCCAGCGACTCCACGACTTCCGGCTGATAGTCGCGGGCGGTGGCCAGGCGCAGCTTCTCCAGTGCGGCCAGCGGTCCTTGCGGCCCTGCTTCCCGGGCCATCTCCTCGTATGCGTTCACGGCCCGTACGATCCGTGCGGTGACCGGTTGCTCCCGGTACGGGTCGGCCTGCCGCTCGACGACCACCGCGACCTCCGCGTCGACCCCGGTCTGCCGTACGACGGCGCCGCCGAGGAGGGCTATGCGCCGCTGCTCGTCGGCGGGGAGCACGGAGGTGGCCCCGGCCGGGACCGGGTCGACGAGGCTGAGCTGTCCGATGTCGTGCATCAGGGCGGCGTACTCCAGGACGGTCAGATCGGGCTCGGCGAGCCCCAGCTCGCGCCCGACGGCCCGGCTGAGCGTGGCCACCCGCCGGGCGTGCCCGGCGGGGGTGTACCCGGCGATCTCGGTCGCCCGCGCGAGCGAGGTGATGGTCTGCCGGTAAGTGACCCGCACGGCGGCGTACCGCCGGAAGGACAGCTGGGTGAGCAGCAGGGGCAGCGAGAACACGGGCAACGCCCACAGCCCCACGACCGCGACCCCGAGCGACATCACGGCCCCGGTCGCGCAGACCGCGAACCCGATGCCCGGCATGGCCCGCAGCTCGTCCCGCAGCAGCGGACCGAAGGGCCAACGGGTCCGGGCGTGCGCCATCGCCGCCGCGAGCACGGCGTCGCACAGCGCGGTGAGCACGAGCAGCGCGACGAGCAGCAGAGCGTACGAGGGGCCGCCCCAGCCCATCACCTTCCCCTGGCTGTACAGGGGTTGGAAGCAGAAGGCCGCGAACGCGACGGTGAGGACGCGCCGGGTGAGGTGATCGACGGTGGGTCCGCGGCCCCGGGCGACATGCGGCACGCACCCCAGCAGCGCCGCCGCCGCGACCACGGCGACGACTTGCAGCACGCCGTGGTGGGTGGATTCCCCGGCACTCTCCCCGAGCAACGCGTACGACAGCGCTCCGGCGGCCCCGAGGGGAGCGGACTCGCGCTCCTCGGGCCCGCTCCAGCGGGTGAGCTCGCCCACCACGACGAGAACACCGAAGGCGAGGGCGGTGCCGCGCTGGTCGAGACCGCTCCAGAGGGTGAAGGCGAGGGCCAAGCCACCGATGAGGGCCGCGGCCGCGTGGGCGCCGGCCGTGAACGAGCATCTGCTACGCCGCTGAACGAGACGAAGGGCAACCGGAGCCCAGGAAACAAGACTCACGAACCCCCCCGAGGCACACGGTCCTCCGGGCGCCCTTCGACATCGGCCACCCGCCCTTCGACAGTCGTCGGGTGCCCGTTCTTGTTTGTCGGGTGCTTCTCTGTCCGGCTGGAAACAGGCGGGGAGGGCGGGTAAACATCGCCGCGAAGCGGCGAAGGGTCCGCCGTGACAACGGGCCGCCACCCCTCCCTCCCCAGCGCAGCAACAAGCGCCCGCACCATGACAGGGTCAAACTGCGCCCCCGCGCACCGCTCAAGCTCCTCAACGGCAGCCGAAACAGGCCGAGCCCTCCGATAGGACCGAGTGGACGTCATCGCATCGAACGCGTCCGCGACAGCCACCACCCGCGCAAACTCCGGAATCTGCGCCCCCACCAGCCCGTACGGATACCCACTCCCGTCGAGCCGCTCATGGTGATGCAGAATCGCCGACCGAGCCTCCCCCAGAAACCCGATCCCCCGCACCATCTCGTGCCCGTACTCGGGATGCAGCTCGATGACCCGCCGCTCCTCCGGCGTGAGCGGCCCGTCCTTCCGCAACAACCGCGTGGGAACCCCGAGTTTGCCGACGTCATGCAGGATCCCGGCGAACCGCAGCACCTCGGCCCGCTCATCGTCCATGCCCAGTTCACGCGCGATCATCATGGACGCCTGCCCGACCCGCTCACTGTGCCCGCGTGTGTATCCGTCCTTGATGTCGACGGCCTGCACGAGGGCCCGGATGGTGGCCTGGTGGGCGGCCCGCTCCCGGTGGTACTGGGCGAACACCCAGCAGGAGACGTACATCGGCAACAGCACGAGCAACGCGGCGACAGGCCCGTACGGACTGCGCCACAGCACCGCCATCATCAGCCCGGCGAGCCCGTGCACGGCGACGGACGCGAGGGAGCGCGCAAAGACCCCGCGCCAGGCGCTCCGTACCGGAACCCGCTCGGCCAGCGCCAGAATCCCGCCGTCGAGGACGGTCAGGACCAGGCAGAAGCTGAGCACCGCGGCCCCGGCGGGCACGAGCGCGTACGGAAAGTCGGGCGTGACGACCGCGTCCCGGCCGCCCAGCGCCCCGTGCACCCGGGATGCCGCCCAGATCGCGACGGCGAGCTGGGCCGCGCGCCAGACCCGGCGCAGCCACCGCGGCCGCTGCTCCACCCGCGTGAGCAGCGCCCCCGGCAACGCGACAAGCGCGGCGGCGGACGGCGGCAGCAGAAAGGCCCCGGCCAGCAGCACGGGGAGAAAAGCGCCCACCCCCATGCCCATGCCCACGCCCGTGGCCCGTCGCCCGGCGACACGGGCGGACGCTCCCCTGGGGCCGCGAGGAACCGTGATCCGCTCGCAGCCGGCGTACAGCGCGGCGAGCAGGGCGACCACCCACCAGGGAACACGCACATGTGGCAGGGGAGCCAGACAGGCCAGGGCGGCGAGGACGACACAGGCCACGTAGACACGCGCCCACGCCGGAATCGACGCCATCTCCTCGTCCCCTCCCCCTGTTCAGGCTCCGGAGCCTAGGGAAGCGGAAACGGCACGGGGGCGGAATGGCCGAATCCGCGGGCTCGGAGCCCGCGGATTAGCACGTTCGGGTGATGGCGACGCCAACTAGCCGATCTTCACGAGGAGTTCGGAACGGTTGGGGAGTTCAGGACTCCTGAGGCGTCGCGGTGACGTCATGCTCGGGCACGGTCTGTCCGGAGCGGATCAGGTCGATACGGCCCATGACCTTCGCCCGCAGGTCGGTCGGCACGTCGTCCTGCCCGCAGCACCGCTTGACCAGCTTCTTCACGGCCTGCTCGAGGCCGTACTTCTCCAGGCACGGGGAGCACTCCTCGAAGTGCACCTCGAACTTGGTGCAGTCCGCGTCCGGCATCTCATGGTCGAGGAACTCGTAGAGATGGTCGAGGACCTCACTGCAATCCGTCTCGTGCGGCTCTCCGCAGCTCATGAGCCCGAGCCTTTCGCTTCGTTCGACTCTCCGGCGCCCGCCGGGACCAGCCCGCGGTCACGCGCGTAGTCCTCGAGCATGCCGCGCAGCTGGCGACGGCCTCGGTGCAGCCGGGACATCACCGTTCCGATGGGTGTCCCCATGATGTCCGCGATCTCCTTGTACGCAAAGCCCTCGACGTCGGCGAGATAGACGGCGATGCGGAATTCCTCGGGGATCGCCTGCAGCGCCGACTTGACGTCCGAATCGGGCAGGTGATCGAGCGCCTGCGACTCTGCGGAGCGCAGACCCGTCGACATGTGCGACTCGGCGCGCGCGAGCTGCCAGTCCTCGATCTCCTCCGCCGCGGAGCGCTGGGGTTCGCGCTGCTTCTTGCGGTACGAGTTGATGAAGGTGTTGGTGAGAATGCGATACAGCCATGCCTTGAGGTTGGTGCCCTCGCGGAACTGGTGGAAGGACGCGTACGCCTTCGCGTACGTCTCCTGCACCAGGTCCTCGGCGTCGGCGGGGTTGCGCGTCATGCGCAGGGCGGCCGAGTACATCTGGTCGAGGAATTCGAGCGCGTCCCGCTCGAAGCGCGCGGTGCGCTCTGCGGACGACTCCGTGCTCGTGCCCTGGCCCTCGGGCTGCTCCGCCTGGCCGTTGTCGGTCCCTGCGTCGGTCCCAGTGACCGGACCCACCTCCTCCAGCGTTGTCGTGAGACCGAGACCGGTCCCACTGGAATCGGAGGATAGACGACGATCCGTACCCGCCGCCGCCCGAATGGGGGCGCTCTTGGCCGCGTGCAGCACCGTCCAGTCCAGGTCAGCGCTGCTGCTGCGGCTCGGGCAGATGGTCGAACCCATGCGGCGGACTTCCTCTCCACGAACGGTCCAGCACGGTCCGTGCTGTCTGCTCGGCACAACAGTGGTCCACCACGCAACATTCCCGGGCGTCACCCGAGTGACGCGGTCCACTTCACGACACTGTCCGTGATGATCTTCAAGGCCTCGTCCTGGTCGAGGGGAGCGCGTTTCGGGACCACGAAGCCGTGATCGCCGTACGGCACCTCGACCAGCTCGTACGAGCCCTCCGGGAACTCCTCCGGCTTCCCGAACGGGTCGTTGCCGCCCTGGACGACGAGCGTGGGCACCCCGGAGCCGAGCAGTTCGTCGGCACGGGACTTCTCGGGCCTGCCCGGCGGGTGGAGGGGGAAGCTGAGCGCGAGCACGGCGGCGGCGCCGAGTTCCGTGGCCGTACGGCAGGCGACGCGTGCCCCCGCGCTCCGTCCGCCCGCGACAACGGGCAGCCCGTGCTTCGCCAGGCCCGGCCACAGCCCCCGCCATCCCACGTCCAGCGTCTTGGGCGCGGGCGCCACCTTCTTCCCGGCCACCCGCCAGGGCTGCTCCACGAGGGCGACGCTCACGCCGTGCGCGGGCAGTGCGGACGCCAGCGCCTGGAGGTCGCGCGCTTCGATCCCGCCACCGGCACCATGGCTCACGGCGAGAACGAGCCGGGCCTTGCCGGCCCGGTGCCAGGTGACGCGGGCCGTACCCGCATCCGTCTCCATGATCTCTGTCACGTCAGACACGTCAGACACGTCAGGAGTCGCATCAGTCACATCAGAAGTCACATCAGCTTCAGTCACATCAGAAAAGTGTGCCCTCTTCGGGCCCCTCCAGCTCCTTCAGCAGCTCCGGCCCGTTGTTGCGGACGTTGCTGACGGCCGTCGACACCGGGTACGCACGCATCAGCCCGGGGGGCGGCGGTGCGAGCAGTTGACGCAGGTCGTCGAGGTCCGTGCGAGCCGGGTCGAGCCAGGCGTCCCAGCGGTCCGGAGTGAGCATCAGGGGCATGCGGGGGTGGATGTCGGCGAGGGCGTGCGGGCCCTCTGCGGGCGCGATCGCGAGCGGCGAGGTCTCCGCCTCGGTGGTGATCACCGAGCACGTCACCCACCAGGCGCCCGGGTGGTCGTCGGGCAGCGTTCGGTCCCGCCAGAACTCGTACAGCCCGGCCATCGCGAAGACCGAACCGTCCGCGGGTGTCACGAAGTACGGCTGCTTGCGCGGCCGCTTCTTCTTGCCCTCGACCTCCAGGTCGCGCTCGGCGGACCCGGTGACCCACTCGTAGTAGCCGTCGGCGGGCAGGACGCAGCGTCGCGCCGCGAAGGCACGGCGGTACGAGGGCTTCTCGTGCACCGTCTCCGCGCGCGCGTTGATCATCCGGGCGCCGCCCTCGGGCGTCTTGGACCAGGACGGGACGAGGCCCCATTTGAGCTTGCGCAGCTGGCGAACCGGTTTCGGGCTGTCCGCGTCCTTAAGGGGACGGTCGAGGACGGCGTAGACCTCCTTGGTCGGGGCCACGTTGAAGTCGGGGGCGAGGGTTTCCTCGGGCTCCCACTTCTCGACCTCAAAGATTCCTGCGAGATCCTCGGGCCCACGACTCGCTGCATACCGTCCGCACATACGTGCCACACTGCCAGATTCCCAGCTATCCGGAGGAGCCCCCACCGACAATGGACAGCACCGCATCCACCTCGCTGGCCAGCCTCTGGGACGAGGTCTTCGGCAGTCAGCCGGACCCCGACCTGTGGGTGGTGATAGCCACCCTGGTCGCGGCCCTCGCCGTGATCGTCCCGCACGGCGTGTGGCGCGTCGCCCGCAACGCCATCACCATCGCCCACGAGGGCGGCCACGGCCTGGTGGCGCTGCTCACCGGGCGCAGTCTCAGCGGTATCCGGCTGCACTCCGACACCAGCGGCCTCACCGTCAGTCGGGGCAAGCCCACCGGCCTCGGCATGATCCTCACCGCGTCCGCGGGCTACACCTCTCCCCCGCTGCTCGGCCTCGGCGGCGCCGCGCTGCTGGGCGCGGGCCGCATCACGCTGCTGCTGTGGCTGGCCACGGCCCTGCTCGTCGCCATGCTGGTGATGATCCGCAACGCGTACGGCGCGCTCACCGTGATCCTCACCGGCGGCACATTCCTGGTGGTGTCCTGGCTCACCGGACCCCAGGTGCAGGCGGCGTTCGCGTACGCCGTGGTGTGGTTCCTGCTGCTCGGCGGGGTCCGCCCGGCCTTCGAACTCCAGGCCAAGCGCAGCCGTGGAGGCGCCGGGGACTCCGACGCGGACCAGCTGTCCCGCCTCACCCACGTCCCGGCCGGCCTGTGGCTGTTCCTGTTCCACGCGGTCTCCCTGTGCTCCTTGATGGGCGGCGCCCGCTGGCTGCTGGAGCTCTGAGCCCCGCAAAGACGCAGGGGACTACCGCGCCCCTTTAGGGGCGCGGGACTGTGACATATGCGGCTCCGCCGCGCGGGCGCGACCAGCCCCAACGCGCCCGCACCCAACATCCGACCTGCATTCCCGCCCAAACCCAGCGGAGCGCACCCGCACTAAAGTGGGGCGCATGACCGCTAACCCCGCCCACACCGCCCTCTGGCCCGCCCCGCACGCGAGCGGAGCCGTCGACGCGACGGTCCACGTGCCGGGGTCCAAGTCGGTCACCAACCGCGCCCTGGTCCTCGCCGCGCTCGCCTCGGAGCCGGGCTGGCTGCGCCGCCCGCTGCGCTCCCGCGACACACTGCTGATGGCGGGCGCGCTGCGCGCGATGGGCGTCGGCATCGAGGAGACGGTCTCGTCCAGCTCCACGGTCGCGGGCGGCCCCGACGCCTCCGGCGAGGCCTGGCGGGTCATCCCCTCGGGCCTGCAGGGCCCGGCGACCGTCGACGTCGGCAACGCCGGCACCGTGATGCGCTTCCTGCCCCCGGTCGCCACGCTCGCCGACGGCCCCATCCGCTTCGACGGCGACCCGCGTTCGTACGAGCGTCCGCTGCACGGTGTGATCGACGCGCTGCGCCTGCTCGGCGCCCGTATCGACGACGACGCCCGCGGCGCGCTGCCGCTGACGGTGCACGGTTCGGGCGCGCTGGACGGTGGCCCGGTGTCGATCGACGCGTCGTCGTCCTCCCAGTTCGTATCGGCCCTTCTGCTCTCCGGCCCGCGCTTCAACCAGGGCGTGGAGGTGCGGCACACCGGTTCCACGCTCCCCTCCATGCCGCACATCCGGATGACGGTCGACATGCTGCGCGCGGTCGGCGCGCAGGTGGACACCCCGGAGTCGGGTGGCGAGCCGAATGTCTGGCGGGTCACCCCGGGCGCGCTGCTCGGCCGCGATCTCACCATCGAGCCGGACCTCTCCAACGCCCAGCCGTTCCTGGCGGCGGCCCTGGTGACCGGCGGCACGGTCGTCATCCCCGACTGGCCCACGCACACCACCCAGCCCGGTGACAAGCTGCGGGAGATCTTCACCGAGATGGGTGGTTCCTGCGAGCTGACCGAGAGCGGCCTGGAGTTCACCGGCTCCGGCGCGATCCACGGCATCGAGGTGGATCTGAGCGAGGTCGGCGAACTGACCCCCGGCATCGCCGCGGTCGCGGCCCTCGCCGACTCCCCCTCCACGCTCCGCGGTGTGGCCCACCTGCGGCTGCACGAGACGGACCGCCTGGCCGCCCTCACCAAGGAGATCAACGAGCTCGGCGGCGACGTCACCGAGACCGCCGACGGCCTGCACATCCGCCCGCGCCGACTGCACGGCGGCATCTTCCACACCTACGACGACCACCGCATGGCCACCGCCGGCGCCATCATCGGCCTGGCGGTCGAGGGGGTACAGATCGAGAACGTGGCGACGACGGCGAAGACCCTCCCGGACTTCCCCGATCTGTGGACCGGAATGCTCGGGAACTGACGGGCGGACCAGGATCATGCGCCGCTACGGCAAGCACACCGACGAGGACGACATCCGCACCCGCCCCAACCGCAAGGGCAACCGTCCGCGTACGAACATCCGCCCGAAGCACGACGACGCGGCCGAGGGCATGGTCCTCACCGTCGACCGGGGCCGCCTGACCTGCCTGGTCGAGGACCGCCTCGTCATGGCGATGAAGGCCCGCGAACTGGGTCGCAAGGCCGCGATCGTCGGCGACCGGGTCGCCCTCGTCGGCGATCTGTCCGGCCAGAAGGACACCCTGGCCCGCATCGTTCGCATCGAACCGCGCACCTCGGTGCTGCGCCGCACGGCCGACGACGACGATCCGTACGAGCGCGTGGTCGTCGCCAACGCCGACCAACTCGCCATCGTCACCGCCCTCGCCGACCCCGAGCCGCGCCCGCGCCTGATCGACCGCTGCCTGGTCGCGGCGTACGACGGCGGCCTGGAGCCGTTGCTGGTGCTGACCAAGTCCGACCTCGCCGCACCCGATGAACTCCTGGAGCTGTACGGGGCGTTGGGCGTGCCGTACGTCGTCACCAGCCGCGAGGAACTGGAGAGCGGCGCGGCGGTGGAGCGGGTACGGGAGCAGCTGGACGGCAAGATCACGGCGTTCGTCGGGCACTCCGGCGTCGGCAAGACGACCCTGGTCAACGCGCTGGTTTCGCTCGATCGGCGACGCAGCACCGGCCATGTCAACGCCGTCACGGGCCGGGGCCGGCACACCACGACCTCGGCGCGCGCGATCCCGCTCCCGGGCAGCGCGGGCTGGGTCATCGACACCCCCGGCGTACGCTCCTTCGGCCTGCACCACGTCGACCCGTCCCGGGTCATCCACGCCTTCCCCGACCTGGAACCCGGTACCGAGGGCTGCCCGCGCGCGTGCAGTCACGACGAGCCGGACTGCGCGCTGGACCAGTGGGTGGCGGACGGCCACGCGGACCCGGCCCGGCTCTACTCCCTGCGCCGGCTGCTGGCGACGCGTGAGCGCACGGAGGGCGACTGATCGCCGCCTAATGGGAGCTACGGAGCCGGGGAATGCTCGGTTCCGTAGCCGCCAGCAGGTGAGCACTATCGACGCCGGAAGCTGTGACTTCTGAGGTCA
>NZ_JBEZLR010000080.1:0-44365 GCF_040652275.1 Streptomyces sp. NPDC048275 | reverse complement strand
GGCGAGGACCCCGGCCGGGGCTTCCTCCCCGCCCCCGGCACCGTCACCACCTTCGCCCCGCCGTCCGGCCCCGGCGTCCGCCTCGACGCGGGCGTGGAGTCCGGCTCGGTCATCGGCCCGGCGTGGGACTCGCTCCTGGCCAAGCTGATCGTCACGGGTGCCACCCGTGAGCAGGCGCTCCAGCGGGCCGCCCGCGCCCTCGCGGAGTTCACCGTCGAGGGCATGGCGACCGCCATCCCGTTCCACCGCGCGGTGGTGACGGACCCGGCGTTCGCCCCCGAACTGACCGGTTCCACCGACCCGTTCACGGTCCACACCCGTTGGATCGAGACCGAGTTCGTCAACGAGATCCAGCCCTTCGTCGCCCCCTCGGACATCGAGGCGGAGGAGGAGCCGGACCGCGAGACGGTTGTCGTCGAGGTCGGCGGCAAGCGTCTGGAGGTCTCGCTCCCGTCCTCGCTGGGCATGTCCCTGGCTCGCACCGGGCTCGCGGCGGGCGCCAAGCCCAAGCGCCGCGCCGCCAAGAAGTCCGGCCCGGTCGCCTCCGGCGACACCCTCGCCTCACCCATGCAGGGCACCATCGTCAAGGTCGCCGTCGAAGAGGGCCAGGAGGTCAACGAGGGCGACCTCATCGTGGTCCTCGAGGCCATGAAGATGGAACAGCCTCTCAACGCCCACCGCTCCGGGACCATCAAGGGCCTGAGCGCGGAGGTCGGCGCGTCCGTCACGTCGGGCGCCCCGATCTGCGAGATCAAGGACTGAGACTCGGTCGTACGACATCCGAGGCGCCCGACGGACTGGAGCAGTCAGTCCGCCGGGCGCTTCGTTTCCCCCGTACAGCAGGGGCACGCCGAGCGGACTCGCCCCGACGACGTGCGTCAGGCGTTCCAGCAGCACCAGCACGCCGGTGGTCGGCGTCAGCGCCGACGCATGTCCGCCACCCGCGCCCGCTCTCCCGGGGACTGCTCGCCCAGGACGGTGGCGCTGCGCAACTGCGGTCCCGCGCCGGGCACCTGGCCGCGTCGCGGACCGGGAAGCGGCGGCATGTCCCGGCGTGGCTGTTGGCGCCCCGCCGGGGCCGTATCGCCTCCCGCACCGCCTCCCGACGGCCCGGCCACCGCGATCTGCACCCCCTGGTCCGCCAGGGCCTGCAGTTCGGTGACCGCCCGGTCGTCGTGCGTGGGCGGCTCGTCCGTCACCAGGCGGGTGATCAGATCGGTCGGCACCGTCTGGAACATGGTGTCGGTGCCGAGTTTGGTGTGGTCGGCGAGGACGACGACCTCCGCGGCGGCCTGCACCAACGCGCGGTCGACGGACGCCGACAGCATGTTGGAGGTGGACAGCCCGCGCTCGGCGGTGAGCCCGCTGCCCGACAGGAAGGCCCGGGAGACCCGCAGCCCCTGGAGGGACTGCTCGGCCCCGGAGCCGACCAGGGCGTAGTTGGAACCGCGCAGGGTGCCGCCGGTCATCACGACCTCCACACGGTTGGCATGGGCCAACGCCTGGGCCACCAGCAGGGAGTTGGTGACGACGGTCAGCCCGGGTACCCGCGCGAGCCGGCGTGCCAGCTCCTGCGTGGTGGTGCCCGCCCCCACCACAATGGCCTCGCCTTCTTCGACGAGACCCGCGGCGAGATCGGCGATGGCCGTCTTCTCGGCGGTCGCGAGATGCGATTTCTGCGGAAAGCCGGACTCCCGCGTAAACCCGCCCGGCAATACCGCACCGCCGTGCCGGCGGTCGAGGAGTCCTTCTGCCTCCAGTGCGCGCACGTCCCGCCGTACGGTCACTTCGGAGGTCTGGACGACGCGGGCGAGCTCACGGAGCGACACGGCCCCGTTCGCTCGCACCATTTCGAGGATCAATTGGCGACGTTCTGCAGCGAACACGAAACTGACAGTAACCCCAACGACCGTCTGCTTTCAGCAGTTTGCGCCGAATAGCAGAAGTTGTTCGCATGGCAGCGTACGAAGTGGTATACGCGCCTACTCGCGCCGCTTATGCCGACGAATGGTCGCACGCATGGTCGGCAACTCCCCTTGACCAGCGGGAAGTCGCCGTGTGCCGTCAGCCCTCGCCCGATGTCTTCCGGGTGTGCAACTGCCGGGCGACCTCGGCGATCGAGCCCGAAAGGGAGGGGTACACGGTGAACGCGTTCGCGATCTGTTCGACCGTCAGATTGTTGTCGACCGCGATCGAGATGGGATGGATCAGTTCCGAAGCACGCGGAGCGACGACCACACCGCCCACCACGATGCCGGTGCCCGGACGGCAGAAGATCTTCACGAAGCCGTCCCGGATGCCCTGCATCTTGGCGCGCGGGTTGCGCAGCAGCGGCAGCTTGACGGCGACGGCCTCGATCTTGCCGGCATCGACGTCGGCCTGGGTGTAGCCGACGGTGGCGATCTCGGGGTCGGTGAAGACGTTCGAGGACACGGTCTTGAGGTTCAGCGGGGCCACCGCGTCACCGAGGAAGTGGTACATGGCGATGCGTCCCTGCATCGCCGCGACGGACGCGAGGGCGAAGACACCGGTCACGTCACCGGCGGCGTACACGCCGGGGGCGGTCGTCCTGGAGACCTTGTCGGTCCAGATGTGCCCGGAGTCCCTGACCTTGACCCCGGCCTCCTCCAGGCCCATCCCGCTGCTGTTCGGAATGGCGCCGACGGCCATCAGGCAGTGCGAGCCACTGATGACCCGGCCGTCGGAGAGCGCGACCTCGACCCGGTCGCCGACCCGCTTGGCGGACTCGGCGCGGGAGCGGGCCATGACGTTCATGCCACGGCGCCGGAAGACGTCCTCCAGCACCGCCGCGGCGTCCGGGTCCTCGCCGGGCAGCACGCGGTCGCGGCTGGAGACGAGGGTGACGCGCGATCCGAGCGCCTGGTAGGCCCCCGCGAACTCGGCGCCGGTGACACCGGAGCCGACGACGATGAGCTCGTCGGGCAACTCGTCGAGGTCGTACACCTGGGTCCAGTTCAGGATCCGCTCGCCGTCGGGCTGGGCGTCGGGCAGCTCACGGGGATGCCCGCCGGTCGCGATCAGCACGGCATCGGCGACGAGCGTCTCCTCGCTGCCGTCGGCGGCCCGCACGACGACCTTGCGGGACCCGTCCAGCGCCTGCATGCCCTCGAGCCGCCCACGCCCGCGCAGCACCCGCGCCCCGGCCCGGGTCACGGACGCCGTGATGTCGTGCGACTGGGCCAGCGCCAGCCGCTTCACCCGGCGGTTGACCTTGCCGAGGTCGACCCCGACGACCCGTGCGGGCGCGTCGATGTGCGGGGTGTCATCGGCGACGATGATCCCCAGCTCTTCGTACGAGGAGTCGAAGGTGGTCATCACCTCGGCCGTAGCGATAAGGGTCTTCGACGGCACGCAGTCGGTGAGCACCGACGCCCCGCCCAGACCGTCGCAGTCGACGACGGTCACCTCCGCGCCGAGCTGCGCGGCAACCAGCGCCGCCTCGTACCCGCCGGGTCCGCCACCAATGATCACGATCCGAGTCACGTACTCCATTGTCCCGCACGCTTCAAGGTGCTTCCGCCCGGGGGGCCGCGCCCCGCGTATCCGAGCTCCATCTGTTACGCGAGAGGCGTCTGTGTTCGCTGCCGTACCCTCGACCCCATGTCGCTCTACGCCGCGTACGCCGGCAATCTCGACCCGCGGCTCATGACGCGCCGCGCACCGCACTCGCCGCTGCGCGCCACCGGCTGGCTGAACGGCTGGCGGCTGACCTTCGGGGGCGAGCACATGGGCTGGGAAGGCGCGCTGGCCACCCTCGTCGAGGCGCCCCGCTCGCAGGTCTTCGTGGCGCTGTACGACGTCGCGCCCCTGGACGAGGACTCCCTGGACCGCTGGGAGGGCGTGGGCCTCGACATCTACCGCCGGATGCGGGTCCGTGTGCACACCCTCGAGGGCGAGGAGCCCGCGTGGGTCTACGTCCTGAACGGGTACGAGGGCGGACTCCCCTCCGCGCGCTACCTCGGCGAGATCGCCGACGCGGCGGAGTCGGCGGGGGCACCCCACGACTATGTGATGGAGCTCCGCAAGCGGCCTTGCTGAGGCCGGTGGTCCACCCGTTGTCGGAAACGACGGGCGGCCCCTTCGTTGGAAACGACAAGACAACGATCGCAAGACCGTGAGCTCTGTCATCTACGCGCGTAGGCCTGGACCGGCTACCCTCATGCGCGTGAACGCATCTCTTCTTCCGGACGACATCCAGGGCGACCCCCACGCCGCCGCCGACGCCGCCGCCACCCGCCTGCGGGAGCTCACGGGCGCCGAGACCCACGACGTCGCGCTCGTGATGGGCTCCGGCTGGGCACCGGCCGTGGACGCCCTCGGCTCCCCCGAGGCCGAGTTCCCGGTCACCGAGCTGCCCGGGTTCCCCCCGCCGGCGGTCGAGGGGCACGGCGGCAAGATCCGGTCGTACCGGATCGGCGACAAGCGGGCCCTGGTCTTCCTGGGCCGCACCCATTACTACGAGGGCCGCGGGGTCGCCGCCGTCGCGCACGGCGTCCGTACGGCCGTCGCGGCGGGCTGCAAGACCATCGTGCTCACCAACGGCTGCGGTGGTCTGCGCGCGGACATGCGCCCCGGTCAGCCGGTGCTGATCAGTGACCACATCAACCTGACGGCCACCTCCCCGATCGTCGGGGCGAACTTCGTCGACCTCACCGACCTGTACTCGCCGCGGCTGCGCGCCCTGTGCAAGGAGATCGACCCCAGCCTGGAGGAGGGCGTCTACGCCCAGTTCACCGGGCCGCACTACGAGACGCCGGCCGAGATCCGGATGGCTCGCGTCATCGGGGCGGATCTGGTGGGCATGTCGACGGTCCTCGAGGCGATCGCCGCGCGCGAGGCGGGGGCGGAGGTGCTCGGTATCTCCCTCGTCACCAACCTCGCCGCCGGGATGACGGGCGAGCCCCTCAACCATGAGGAGGTCCTCCAGGCGGGCCGCGACTCGGCGACCCGCATGGGCGCGCTCCTCACCCAGGTCCTGGACCGGCTGTAGGGTTCTCGCCCCCGCCGCCCCTACCCGTCCCATCCCTGGGGGCTGCCGCCCCCAGCCCCCGTTCGGACTGAACGGCCTCGTCCTCAAACGCCGGACGGGCTGAGATGCCCAGGGGCACGGGGCTGTGACATTGTGCGGCTCCGCCGCGTGGGCGCGCCCGGCCCCCACCGCCCCGCAGCCAAAGAACCACCGCCGGGGGTCTGGGGGCGCAGCCCCCAGGAACGGATGGGACGGGTAGGGGCGGCGGGGGCGAGACAACCCCCACCCCACCCCCAGGCTCACCGCAAGCCACCACCAACCAGAGAGGTTCACCCGACGTGCAGGACGAACTCATCGCACGGGCCGAGGCGTGGCTGGCCGAGGACCCCGACACGGACACCCGTGAGGAACTCGCGAGGCTCATCGACGCCAAGGACGTCACCGAGCTCGCCGCACGCTTCAGCGGCACCCTCCAGTTCGGCACCGCGGGTCTGCGCGGCGAACTCGGCGCGGGCCCGATGCGCATGAACCGCGCGGTGGTCATCCGCGCCGCCGCCGGCCTGGCCGCGTACCTGAAGAAGAAGGGCGAGACGGACGGCCTCGTCGTCATCGGCTACGACGCCCGCCACAAGTCCGCCGACTTCGCCCGCGACACGGCCGCGGTGATGACGGGCGCGGGCCTGAAGGCCGCCGTACTCCCCCGCCCCCTCCCCACTCCCGTCCTGGCCTACGCCATCAGGCACCTCGGCGCCGTCGCGGGCGTGGAGGTCACCGCCAGCCACAACCCGCCCCGCGACAACGGCTACAAGGTCTACCTCGGCGACGGCTCCCAGATCGTCCCCCCGGCCGATGCCGAGATCGCCGCGGAGATCGACGCCATCACGAGCCTCACCACCGTCCCCCGCCCGGACGACGGCTGGGAAACCCTCGACGAGGGCGTTTTGAACGCCTACCTGGCCCGCACGGACGCCGTACTCGCCAAGGACTCCCCCCGCACCGCCCGCACGGTCTACACGGCGATGCACGGCGTCGGCACGGAAACCCTGCTGGCCGCCTTCGCCCGCGCCGGCTTCCCGCAGCCCGTGCTCGTCGCCGAGCAGGCCGACCCGGACCCGGACTTCCCCACCGTCGCCTTCCCGAACCCGGAAGAGCCCGGTGCGATGGACCTCGCCTTCGCGAAGGCCCGCGAGACGAACCCGGACCTGATCATCGCCAACGACCCGGATGCCGACCGCTGCGCCGCGGCCGTCAAGGACGGCGCCGACTGGCGCATGCTCCGGGGCGACGAGGTGGGCGCGCTGCTGGCCACCCACCTGGTCCGCCGCGGAGCGCGGGGCACGTTCGCCGAGTCGATCGTCTCCTCCTCCCTCCTCGGCCGGATCGCCGAGAAGGCGGGAGTCCCGTACGAGGAGACCCTGACCGGCTTCAAGTGGATCGCCCGCGTGGAAGGCCTGCGGTACGGCTACGAGGAGGCGCTCGGTTACTGCGTCGACCCCGACGGCGTACGCGACAAGGACGGCATCACGGCGGCGCTCCTCATCACGGAGCTGGCCTCCGAGCTGAAGGCGCAGGGCCGCACGCTCCTCGACCTGCTCGACGACATCGCCGTGGAGCACGGTCTGCACGCCACGGACCAGCTCTCCGTCCGCGTGGAGGACCTCGCGCTGATCGCGAACGCGATGCGGCGCCTGCGCGAGCAGCCCCCGACCCACCTGGCGGGCCTGCCCATCACCAGCTCCGAGGACCTGACGAAGGGTACGGACAAGCTCCCGCCGACGGACGGTCTGCGCTACACGCTGGACGGCGCCCGTGTCATCGTCCGCCCCAGCGGCACGGAGCCGAAGCTGAAGTGCTACCTGGAGGTCGTGGTCCCGGTCGGCTCGCACGCCGGACTGGCCGCGGCCCACGCGAAGGCCGCCGAACTGCTGGCGGCGATCAAGCGGGACCTGTCGGCGGCGGCCGGCATCTGACACCGCCGTCGCCCCCCTTCACACCGGGCGGGATGCCGAACGGGGGCCGGGCCCGGTGGCTCAGTCCCTCAGGAGGTGGTGACCTTCGTGCCGACGGGCAGGATCGCGAACCGGTCGAAGCCACAGCAGCCGTGGCCGACGCGCACGGCGATACGCATGTCGTGTCCGTTCTCGGTGCCGCAGGCGGTGATGTTCGCCTGCGGCACCCCGTCGCACAGCGGTCGCGCGGACTGATCAGTGGGGCGGTGGGTCAGTGGGTCAGCACCACGACCGCCGCCCACGCCACCGTGCCCACCACGGCGAGCGGCCACAGCGGACGCCCGCGCTCCCGCTCACCGCTCTCGCCCGTCGGCCGCAGCAATGGGTCCTGCCACATGGCGGTGATCTCCGCCGCCGTCTTCTCGTACGGGTGGACCAGGTTCAACTTCCGCTCCAGCCAGGGCCATCGCGGGCCGTGCACCGTCCATGCGTCGAAGCTCGCGCGGTGGCTGTCCACCTTCAGCTCGGATCCCTTGCACCGGACGACCCGTATGTGGTCCCAGTCGACGTGCCGGGACCCGCGCAGCCCGTTGACCCACAGCCCGGAGCTGTCGGCGGTGACGCGCCACGCGGCCATACCGGGCAGCGACAGCACACCGACGAGGCCGACCACGACACCCAGCGGATACCGCCAGCAAGCCGCTGGACGGGCGGGCGGAGTGTGGCCCCTATTTAGACCGACCGGCAAATGGGGCGCGACGCCGCCCCCCATTTGCCGGTCGGTCTTACCCGAGAAAGCTGTGAATCCGGTCGGCGGTGCCGCCGCCACCGCACAGGTACCAGAAAAACCGTGAACACTTTCCGCGAAAGTGTTCACGGTTTCCGAGGAAGGTCCCCGGGGGGCCGGGTCAGCCCATCGCCAGCAGCACCGCGAGCAGCACCGCCCCGGCGACCGCGGCCCCCATCACCTCGTACGCCCACCGCACACTGACCTCGCCCTGCGCTCCCTCGGCGGCCCCCCGGGCCTCGGCCAGCTGACGCAGGTCCTCCATGATCTGGTCGCTTTGAGCGCGCGACGGCTCGGCCGTCGCCGGGGGCGTACGCCCGCCGCTCTTGGCCGTAACCCCCCGGGCCTGCCGCCCGGCCGCGCGCTTGCGGGCCCGCAGCGAGACGGGGATCGCCCACAGTTGGTACTTCGTGCCGGAGGTGTCGACGACCTCGTTGGAGTAACTGGACCGCAGCGTGGCGACCGTGCTCCAGGGCAGCACGATGACGCGGAACGGGTTGCGGATGCGCAGCCGGTCCTCGTTCGCGTAGACGGCGGGGCGCAGGGTGAAGGCACCCACCAGCGGCACCAGGAGCAGCAGCGCGGCGAGCGCCACCCATGGCGTGCGGCCGTGCCCTGAGATCACCGCGTCGATACCGAGCCAGCCGGCGAGGGCGAGCAGCAGTACGCCGCCCGCGATGCCTGCGGGTGACCGGTAGACCCGATCCTTCGACTCGGGTCGCGAGGCGTCCGGCACGGGTGACTGATGGTCCGGGGTCGTCATGCCCCCGATTCTGCCCGACGCCTCACGGCGGGTTCCCTCGCCCCCGCCGCCTCTACCCGTCCCATCACCCTTGGGGGCTCCGCCCTGCTCGAGCGAAGCCGAGAGCTTGGGGGAGGGTAGGGGCGGCGGGGGCGAAAAGCCTCGGCCCGCACACCCACCCCCAGGGGTGTACAGCCGCTACGCGCGTAGATATGCTCGGCTGGTGACCATGCCCACCACTGCACCCGCTGCACCCGCACTCGGCGACGTAACCGCCTCCGACAGCACGCTGCGCCGCTTCCTCCACGGGCTCCCCGGCGTAGACGCGGTCGGCCTGGAGGCGCGCGCCGCCTCGCTCGGCACCCGTTCCATCAAGACCACCGCGAAGGCGTACGCCATCGACCTCGCGATTTCGATGGTCGACCTGACGACGCTGGAAGGCGCGGACACCCCGGGCAAGGTCCGGGCGCTCGGCGCCAAGGCGGTCCACCCGGACCCGACGGACCGCACGACACCCACGACCGCCGCCGTCTGCGTCTACCCCGACATGGTGGCCACCGCAAAGGCGGCCGTCGCCGGCTCGGGCGTGAAGGTCGCCTCCGTCGCCACCGCGTTCCCCGCGGGCCGCGCCGCGCTCGACGTGAAGCTCGCCGACGTCCGCGACGCGGTCTCCGCGGGCGCCGACGAGATCGACATGGTCATCGACCGCGGCGCGTTCCTCGCGGGCAAGTACATGAAGGTGTACGACGAGATCGTCGCCGTGAAGGAGGCCTCCGGCGAGGCCCGCCTCAAGGTCATCTTCGAGACCGGCGAGCTGTCGACGTACGACAACATCCGTCGCGCGAGCTGGCTCGGCATGCTGGCCGGGGCGGACTTCATCAAGACCTCCACCGGCAAGGTCGCCGTCAACGCGACACCCGCGAACACGCTCCTCATGCTGGAAGCCGTCCGTGACTTCCGCGCCCAGACCGGCATCCAGGTCGGTGTGAAGCCCGCCGGCGGCATCCGCACCACCAAGGACGCCGTCAAGTTCCTGGTCCTGGTCAACGAGACCGCGGGCGAGGACTGGCTGGACAACCACTGGTTCCGCTTCGGCGCGTCCTCGCTCCTGAACGACCTGCTGATGCAGCGTCAGAAGCTGGCCACCGGCCGCTACTCCGGCCCCGACTACGTGACGGTGGACTGATCCATCATGGCTTTTGAGTACGCACCCGCACCGGAATCCCGCTCCGTCGTCGACATCGCGCCGTCGTACGGCCTGTTCATCGACGGCGAGTTCACCGAGGCCGCCGACGGCAAGGTCTTCAAGACCATCAGCCCCTCCACCGAAGAGGTCCTCTCCGAGGTCGCCCAGGCGGGCGCGGCAGACGTGGACCGCGCCGTGCAGGCTGCCCGTAAGGCCTTCGAGAAGTGGTCGGCACTGCCCGGCTCCGAGCGCGCCAAGTACCTGTTCCGCATCGCTCGGATCATCCAGGAGCGCTCCCGCGAGCTCGCCGTCCTCGAGACCCTCGACAACGGCAAGCCCATCAAGGAGACGAGGGACGCCGACCTCCCCCTCGTAGCCGCGCACTTCTTCTACCACGCGGGCTGGGCCGACAAGCTCGACCACGCAGGCTTCGGCGCGAACCCGCAGCCGCTGGGCGTCGCCGGCCAGGTCATCCCCTGGAACTTCCCCCTCCTGATGCTGGCGTGGAAGATCGCCCCGGCGCTGGCGACCGGCAACACGGTCGTGCTCAAGCCCGCCGAGACGACTCCCCTGTCCGCACTCTTCTTCGCGGACATCTGCCGCCAGGCGGGCCTCCCCAAGGGCGTCGTCAACATCCTTCCGGGGTACGGCGACACGGGCGCCGCGCTCGTCGCGCACCCGGACGTCAACAAGGTCGCCTTCACGGGATCGACGGCCGTCGGCAAGGAGATCGCGCGGATCGTCGCGGGCAGCCGCAAGAAGCTGACCCTCGAACTCGGCGGCAAGGGCGCGAACATCGTCTTCGACGACGCCCCCATCGACCAGGCCGTCGAGGGCATCGTCACCGGCATCTTCTTCAACCAGGGCCAGGTCTGCTGCGCGGGCAGCCGTCTCCTCGTACAGGAGTCGATCCAGGACGAGCTCCTGGACTCGCTCAAGCGGCGCCTGTCGACCCTCCGCCTCGGCGACCCCCTCGACAAGAACACGGACATCGGCGCGATCAACTCCGCCGAGCAGCTCGCACGCATCACCGCGCTCACCGAGCAGGGCGAGGCGGAGGGCGCCGAGCGCTGGTCCCCGGCCTGCGAACTCCCCTCCTCCGGCTACTGGTTCGCCCCGACGCTCTTCACGAACGTCACCCAGGCGCACACCGTCGCCCGCGACGAGATCTTCGGCCCGGTGCTGTCCGTCCTCTCCTTCCGCACCCCGGACGAGGCCGTCGCCAAGGCCAACAACTCCCAGTACGGCCTCTCGGCGGGGATCTGGACGGAGAAGGGCTCCCGGATCCTGGCCGTCGCGAGCAAGCTGCGCGCGGGCGTCATCTGGTCCAACACGTTCAACAAGTTCGACCCGACCTCGCCGTTCGGCGGGTACAAGGAGTCGGGCTTCGGCCGCGAGGGCGGCCGCCACGGCCTGGAGGCGTACCTCGATGTCTGATCGACTCTCAGTCTTCAAGACCTACAAGCTGTACGTCGGCGGGAAGTTCCCGCGTTCGGAGAGCGGCCGGGTGTACGAGGTGACCACAGCAACATCAGCCGCTGACGCGGCGGGCAAGGGCAAGTGGCTGGCGAACGCCCCCCTCTCCTCCCGCAAGGACGCCCGTGACGCCGTAGTGGCGGCCCGCAAGGCGTTCGGCGGCTGGTCCGGCGCGACGGCGTACAACCGCGGCCAGATCCTCTACCGCGTCGCGGAGATGCTGGAGGGCCGCAAGGAGCAGTTCGTACGCGAGGTCGCGGACGCGGAGGGCCTGTCAAAGTCGAAGGCGGCCACCGTCGTCGACGCGGCGATCGACCGCTGGGTCTGGTACGCGGGCTGGACCGACAAGATCGCCCAGGTGGTCGGTGGCGCCAACCCGGTGGCGGGCCCGTACTTCAACCTCTCCTCCCCGGAGCCGACGGGCGTCGTCACCGTCCTCGCCCCCCAGGAGTCGTCGTTCCTGGGCCTGGTCTCGGTGATCGCCCCGGTGATCGCGACCGGCAACACGGTCATCGTGATCGCGAGCGAGAAGTCCCCGCTCCCCGCGCTGTCGCTGGGCGAGGTGCTGGCCACCTCCGACGTCCCCGGCGGCGTGGTCAACGTCCTCTCCGGCAGGACGGCGGAGCTCGCGGCCCCGCTGGCCTCCCACCAGGACGTCAACGCGATCGACCTCGCGGGCGCGGACGACGTACTGGCGAAGGAACTGGAGATCGCGGCGGCGGACAACCTGAAGCGAGTCCTTCGTCCACAGCCTGTGGATTACTTCGCGACTCCCGGCATCGAGCGCCTGACCGCCTTCCTGGAAACGAAGACGGTCTGGCACCCGACGGGCGCACTGGGCGCGTCGGGCTCGTCGTACTGAGGTTTCGGGCTTTCGCGCCCCCGTCAACGAGAGAGCCGCGCATCCCCTCCGTCCAGGGGAAGCGCGGCTCTCTTCCCGTTCCGTCAGCGCAGGAGCCCCGTCGCCTGGCCCAGCACCGGAACGCTGCCCACCGACGGGGCCTGCGCCACCGGTCGCGTCAGGGCCTGCGACGACAGGGGCTTGAAGTCGGCGATCTGAGTGCCCACCCCGTTGTCGAGCGGGTCGGCCCCGGTGCCCGCGAGCGGGTTGGGCTTGAGGCCCTCGATCGGACCGGTGACATGTCCCACCGTGCCGGTGGGCGCCTGCCGACCCGCCTGCGGGTCGGCAGGCGCCCGGTGAATGAGGCCGGGTGCGCATCACGTCCACGGTGGGGTCCGCGTTCGCGACGGCCGGCGTGGCCGCGGCCGCCACACCGGCAGCGACCACACCGACCGCAGCGGCAATGCGCACGGTCGTACGGGTCATGGTGGTCTGCTGGGCCGGGCGTCGCGCCATCGGGTTTCCTCTTCGGAGAGCGGAGAGCAACTGATTCCGCACGCACGGTAGTTGCCCGGCTTCCGCTCCGGGCGGTCCGGGCGACGGATTCGCTCGTACGGGTCAACAGGCATGCGGACCGTAGGCCGGACAATCGTCAGGGCAACGGATGGGCAGGGGGATTCGGGCAGGAGATAATGTCCGGAGGCTTGCCGATGAACGGCGAGGCGAAATCGAGTCACAGAAGGTACAGAGAATTGGGTTCCCATCCCCCGATACCCACCCGCGTGGTGCTGCTCTGCGGCCCCTCCGGCTCTGGAAAGTCCCTTCTCGCGGCCGAATCCGGGCTTCCCGTGCTCCGCCTCGACGACTTCTACAAAGAGGGCACCGACCCGACGCTGCCCCAGGTGGCGGGCAGCTCCGACATCGACTGGGACCATCCGCAGTCGTGGGACGCGGACACCGCGGTCGCCGCGCTCGAGGAGCTGTGCCGCACGGGTCGTACGACCGTCCCCGTGTACGACATCTCCCTCAGCGCCCGTACCGGCGCGGAGGCGCTGCACATCGAGCGGACGCCGCTGTTCATCGCGGAGGGCATCTTCGCCGCCGAGATCGTCGAGCGCTGCCGCGAGCTGGGATTGCTGGCCGACGCGCTGTGTCTGAGTCGCGGCCCCGTCACGACGTTCCGCCGCCGCTTCCTGCGGGATCTGCGGGAAGGCCGCAAGTCGGTGCCGTTCCTGCTGCGCCGCGGCTGGCGCCTGATGCGTGCCGAACGCTCGATCGTCGCGCGCCAGACCGCGCTGGGCGCGCACGCGTGCGACAAGGCCGAGGCCCTGGGCCGCCTGGCCGCGGCGGCCGCGGGACGCCGCGCCACACCGCGCACGACCGCGGTGTAGCCACGGCCGCCGGCCCCCGGCCGCGTCCGCGCAACGAAACGTCCGCACAACGAAAACATCCGCACAACGAAAAGAGGCCCAGGCGGACCCCCCGTCCGCCCGGACCTTTTCTCGTTTCCCCCCGTGGTCCCCCGTGACCCCGTTCCCCCCAGACCCTCAGGCGACAAGCTCCCCGAAGGACTCCTCCTCGTCACGGCCGAAGCTGAGGACCTCGTCCTCACGCATCCGGCGCAGCGACCGCCAGATGCTCGACTTCACCGTGCCGACACTGATGTCGAGGATCTCCGCGATCTCCGGGTCCGTGCGGCCCTCGTAGTAACGAAGGACCAGCATCGTGCGCTGGAGTTCGGGCAGCCGGGCGAGCGCCTGCCACAGCACGGCGCGCAGCTCGGTGCCGCGCATCGCGTCCGTGTCACCGGCGGTCTCCGGCACTTCCTCGGTCGGGTACTCGTTCAGCTTGCGGCGGCGCCACGCGCTGATGTGCAGATTGGTCATGGTGCGGCGGAGATAACCCCCGACCGCGGCCTTGTCACTGATCCGGTCCCAGGCCCTGTACGTCGAGAACAGCGCGCTCTGCAGCAGGTCCTCGGCCTCGAAGCGGTCCCCGGTCAGGTGGTAGGCAGTTGCGTACAGGGAGGCGCGGCGCTCCTGGACGTAGGCGGTAAACGCCGCTTCGGCATCTACAGTCTCCGACACCGAGCGACGCTCCCCCGTGCCCTCCCCGTACGCGGCTCCCCCGTGAGCCTTCCCCCCGGTGTTGCTTTCCCCCGTGTTGCTTTCCCCCGTGAAAGCGTCAACCACCGTCATGTAACCGGTGTGCTGACGCCCGGTGCCGCGAGCGCACCCCCGCCCGCTCACGGCACCGGACTTCTCCGTGCCCCGGGTGACATCGTGCAGACGCGTGACAACTGCGCTAGCGCTGGTGCTGGTGCTGTGCAGCGTGTTCATCTCGCGCCCCCCGTCGTGGAGTCCCGGTTCTTCGGTTCGTTCCGTCGTGCTTCCTTGCTTGTGTCGAAAAGCTTGCCCGGGCCACTTCATGGCCGTGTCCGCCGACTGTCACAGACCTGTCACAGGGCCCCTCCGCAGGCGCGTCACAGCGTGATCACAGAGAAGGGCGGTAGCACACGCACATGCCCGTCAGGTGGCCCCTTCTGTGCGAGAGATGGATGGGAGCGCTCCAACTGTCGAAAGACTCCCCCGCCATGGGCCAGAATGACGTTCGTGCCTTCCCTGTTGCTGATCGAGGACGACGACGCCATCCGTACGGCCCTGGAGCTCTCTTTGACCCGCCAGGGACACCGTGTGGCCACCGCTGCCACCGGCGAGGACGGTCTGAAACTACTGCGTGAGCAGCGGCCGGATCTGATCGTGCTGGACGTGATGCTGCCCGGCATCGACGGGTTCGAGGTGTGCCGACGCATCCGGCGCACGGACCAACTGCCGATCATTCTGCTGACCGCGCGCAGCGACGACATCGACATCGTGGTCGGGCTCGAGTCCGGCGCCGACGACTATGTCGTGAAACCCGTGCAGGGCCGGGTGCTCGACGCCCGTATCAGGGCCGTCCTGCGACGCGGGGAACGCGAGGCCACCGACTCGGCGACCTTCGGCTCCCTCGTCATCGACCGCGCGGCGATGACGGTCACCAAGAACGGCGAGGATCTGCAACTGACGCCCACCGAGCTGCGGCTGCTCCTCGAGCTGAGCCGGCGGCCCGGACAGGCCCTGTCCCGGCAGCAGTTGCTGCGCCTGGTCTGGGAGCACGACTACCTGGGCGACTCACGCCTGGTGGACGCGTGTGTCCAGCGCCTGCGCGCGAAGATCGAGGACGTCCCCTCCTCGCCCACCCTGATCCGCACGGTCCGCGGGGTCGGCTACCGACTGGACTCTCCTCAGTGACCAAACCGCACGACAAGCTCCACGGCTGGGCCGCGGCACGCAAGGCGCTACTGGCGGGTCTGCGCTTCACCAGTCTGCGGCTGCGCCTGGTCGTGGTGTTCGGCCTCGTCGCGCTCACGGCCGCGGTATCGGCGTCGGGCATCGCCTACTGGCTCAACCGCGAGGCTGTGCTGACGCGTACGCAGGACGCGGTGCTGCGCGACTTCGAGCAGGAGATGCGCAATCACGCGAGCCTGCTGCCGGTGCACCCGGCACAGGACGAACTGCAGCGCACGGCCGGACAGATGGCGAGCAGCAGCCAGCGCTTCAGCGTGCTGCTGATCGCCGAGGACGAGAGCGGCAAGACCGTCGTCGGCAACTCCGAGTTGGACAGCTTCACGCTGGAGGACGTACCCAAGTCCCTCCAGAAGGCGGTGAACAAGAAGCAGCCGCTCACCTCGAACAACAAGTCCGCTCATCACCTGTACTGGCAGCGGATCACCGACCACGACAAGCCGTACCTCGTGGGCGGCGCGAAGGTGATCGGTGGCACGACGACCGGATACATGCTCAAGTCGCTGGAGCCCGAGGCCAAGGACCTCAACTCCCTGGCCTGGTCGCTCGGTATCGCCACCGGCCTGGCGCTGATCGGCTCGGCGCTGCTGGCCCAGGCCGCCGCGACGACGGTCCTCAAGCCGGTGCACCGCCTGGGCACCGCCGCCCGCCGCCTCGGCGAGGGCAGGCTCGACACCCGGCTGCGGGTGTCGGGGACCGATGAACTCGCCGACCTCTCCCGCACGTTCAACCGGGCGGCAGAAGCCCTGGAGAAGCGGGTGGCGGACATGAGCGCGCGGGACGAGGCCTCCCGCCGCTTCGTGGCGGACATGTCGCACGAACTCCGTACTCCCCTGACGGCGATCACCGCCGCCACCGAAATCCTCGAAGAGGAACTGGACGCGGAGACGGGCAGCATCGACCCGATGATCGAACCGGCCGTACGGATCGTCGTCAGCGCGACCCGCCGGCTGGGCGACCTCGTCGAGAACCTCATGGAGGTCACCCGCTTCGACGCGGGCACCGCCCGACTCGTCCTGGACGACGTGGACATCGCCGACCAGATCACCGCGTGCATCGACGCACGCGCCTGGCTGGACGCGGTGGAACTGGACGCGGAGCGGGGCATCATGGCGCGCCTCGACCCGCGCCGCCTGGACGTGATCCTGGCGAACCTGATCGGCAACGCGCTCAAGCACGGCGGCAGTCCGGTCCGCGTGTCGGTCCGTATGGAAACGGACGACCTGGTCATCGAGGTGCAGGACCACGGGCCCGGTATCCCCGAGGACGTCCTCCCGCACGTCTTCGACCGCTTCTACAAGGCGAGCGCGTCGCGCCCCCGCTCGGAGGGCAGCGGTCTCGGCCTGTCCATCGCGCTGGAGAACGCACACATCCACGGCGGCGAGATCACCGCGGCGAACGCGCCCAAGGGGGGCGCGGTCTTCACGCTCCGGCTCCCGCAGGACACGTCGGAGCTGCTCGCCGACGACGAGCGCGAGCGGAACGGAAACGGGACCGGGACCGGGACCGGGACCGGGACCGGGACCGCAAGCGGGACCGGGAAAGGGACCGGGAAGGGGACCGGGAAGGGGACCGGGAAGGGGACCGGGAAGGGGACCGGGAAGGGGACCGGGAAGGGGAAGGGAACGGAGGGCACCGCCGGATGACGACCGTACGACGTCCACTTTGGCCGACCGCCGCACTGCCGGTCACGGTGCCGGTCGCGCTGCTGGTCGCACTGCTCGCGGGCTGCGGCATCCGCTCCACCCAGGTCCCGACGGACTTCGGCCCGGCGCCCTCCCGGGTGCCGTGTGCCCTGTCCGGCCAGGACATCTCCACGCAGACCTCGCACGGCGTCCCGGTCCAGGTCTTCCTGCTCTGCTCCGAACAACTGGTGACGGTCGACCGGTCCGTGAGCGTTCCCGACGGTACGGCGGAGGCGGCGCGGCGTGTTCTGGTGGCACAGGGGCTCCTCGACGAGCTCGCCGAAACACCCTCCACGCCCGAGCAGCAGGCGGGCTACACGACGGACGTGCGCGGCGGCATGACGGTGAGCGGTCCCCGGCCCAAGGACCCGGAGGGCACGCTCCGGCTGAGCACCCCTCCCCAGGACCTGACGCCCGCCGCCCTCGCCCAGATCGTCTGCACCTTCTCCGACTCCGCCGCCGCCCAGGAAGACGGCTCGGTCGTCCTCGGCCCCGACACGGGCCCCCTGCGGCGCTACGAGTGCACCACCGACGTCCGCTCCGCCCCCGCGACGAAGTCCCCGCCGTCCACGACGGTCGACGGCACCTGAGGGTTCTCGCCCCCGCCGCCCCTACCCGTCCCATCCGTTCCTGGGGGCTCCGCCCCCAGACCCCCGGCGGTGGTTCTTTGACTGCGGGGCGGTGGGGGCCGGGCGCGCCCACGCGGCGGAGCCGCACCATGTCACAGCCCCGTACCCCTGGGCATCTCAGCCCGTCCGGCGTTTGAGGACGAGGCCGTTCAGTCCGAACGGGGGCTGGGGGCGGCAGCCCCCAGGGATGGGACGGGTAGGGGCGGCGGGGGCGAGCCAACCACCCCGTCCATGTGGCGCATCCCTCACCCGTCGGCCCCAAGCTCACCAACAACCCGGAACCGATCCCGCCGAACACCGCGTCTTGGGAGGCGTGCAACGTCAAGGCGAAGGCGGCGGCAGCGCCGCGATCCGCGTCCGTGCGGCAGGAGTCCTCCTCCTCGTCGCGCACCTCGCGCTCGTCGCCTGGATCACACTGCGCCCCCTGGACGTTCCCTGGGTGAGCCCCGCGAACCTGCGCCCGTTCGCCGGTATCAGAGCCGACCTCGATCTCGGCCCCGCCGAGGCCGCCCGCCGTATCGCGGAGGGCCTCGCCCTGCTCGCCCCCCTCGGCGTCCTGCTCCCGATGGCCGGCGGCAAGCTCGCCGCCTCCCCGCTCGGCTCCCTGGTCCGCACGGTCGCCGCGGGCGCCCTGCTCTCCCTGGGCATCGAGCTCCTGCAGACCGGTGTCCCCGGCCAGGTCGTGGACGTCGACTCGCTGCTGCTCAACAGCGTCGGCGTGGCCCTGGCCCACCTCGCGATCGTGCCCGCCGGCAGGGCCAGGCTCCGCCGCCGGGTCGAGACTCGACGTCGCGCGGCCCTCCCTCGGGAGGATGCGACTCAGGGTCGGACCCCGACGATTCCCAGGGTCGGGATCGCACCGTAGAGCGACGCTTCGCCCCCCTTCGTCACCATAGCGTTGAGGACGTTGAAGACAACGAAGCCGGGAAACCACATCCTCCGGCACTCAGCCACCCACGGTTCACGAAGGAGCCGCCATGTCCCGCCTCGCCCGCCCCACCAACGGCCGCATGATCGGCGGAGTGTGCGCCGCGCTGGCGCGTCGCTTCGGCACCTCCGCGACCACGATGCGCGTGATCTTCGTGCTCTCCTGCCTGCTCCCGGGCCCGCAGTTCCTGCTCTACATAGCGCTGTGGATCCTGTTCCCGTCCGAGGACAAGGCCCGCACGGCCTGGTAGTCACCGTGCCCGCCTCCCTCACCGACCAGCGCGACACGCCGGTGGGGCGCACCCCGACCAGGGTGCGCCCCACCGGCGTTCTTACAGCGGTGGACTCAGCCGAGCGGCAGCCCGTTCACCACCGGCAGGCCCTTCAGAGGCAGCCCGCCGAGCAGCCCGCCGACCGGCGCGGTCGGCCCGCCGGCGAGCCGATTGTCGGCGGCGAGCTTCTTCTCGGCGGCGAGCTTCTTCTTGGCGGCCGACTGGGCCGCCCCACCCGTGCCGCGTGTGCTCTTCCCCTTCGTCGTCGCCTTCCCCGCACCGGGGAGTGCCGACGCGGCGTTCTGCGCGGGCACCGTCCGGGTGACGGTGTCCAGCGCCTGAGAGGCGTCCGGCACGGCCGGCGCGGCGTTCGCGGTACCCGCGCCGACGGCGGCGAAGGCAGCACCGAGAGCGGCGACACCGAGGGTCTTGGCAGCAGACTGCTTCATATGGAATGCGTCCTTGGATCCGTGTGACGGGAATGCTGGCGGTCCAAAACCGTAAACACGCAAGACCCTTCTCCGCAAACATCGAAAAGCAGTCGAGTCATGAAGGAGGAACGGAGGGGGAGTGAAGAACCGGCCGGTTCCCACCCCTCCAATCAGGCCCGATCCTCCAAGGAACCGCTGGTGGAGGCGGTTTGCTGGAACAGCCATTCGGACTTCAGTTCCGCATATCCGGGCTTGATCACGTCATTGATCATGGCCAGTCTTTCATCGAAAGGAATGAATGCTGACTTCATAGCATTGACCGAGAACCACTGCATGTCGTCGAGCGAGTAACCGAACACCTCGACAAGGTGCTCGAATTCGCGACTCATGCTCGTTCCCGACATGAGCCGATTATCGGTGTTCACCGTGGCCCGGAAATGCAGCCGCCTGAGCAGTCCGATCGGGTGGTCCGCATAGGAGTCGGCGGCGCCGGTCTGGAGGTTGGAGCTGGGGCACAGCTCCAGCGGGATCCGCTTGTCGCGGACGTACGACGCGAGCCGCCCGAGCTTCACCGAGCCGTCCGCCGCCACCTGGATGTCGTCGATGATCCGGACGCCGTGGCCGAGCCGGTCGGCGCCGCACCACTGCAGCGCCTGCCAGATGGACGGAAGGCCGAAGCCCTCGCCGGCATGGATGGTGAAATGATTATTCTCCCGCTTGAGGTACTCGAACGCGTCGAGGTGCCGGGTGGGCGGGAACCCGGCCTCGGCACCGGCGATGTCGAAGCCGACGACACCCAGGTCCCGGTAGCGGTTGGCCAGTTCCGCGATCTCCAGCGCGCGGGCCGCGTGCCGCATGGCGGTCAGCAGGGCGCCCACCCGAATCCGGTGGCCGTTCTCCCGCGCGCGCCGCTCGCCCTCCCGGAAACCCTCGTTGACCGCCTCGACGACCTCTTCGAGGGTGAGCCCCGTCTCGAGGTGCTGCTCGGGCGCGTACCGCACCTCGGCGTATACGACACCGTCCTCGGCGAGGTCCTCGGCGCACTCGGCTGCGACCCGTACGAGCGCTTCACGGGTCTGCATGACGGCACAGGTGTGGGCGAAGGTCTCCAGGTACCGCTCCAGGGATCCGGAGTCGGCGGCCTCGCGGAACCACACGCCGAGTTTGTCGGGGTCGCTCTCGGGGAGGCTCGAGTAGCCCGTGGCGTGGGCGAGTTCGACGATCGTCCCGGGGCGCAGGCCCCCGTCGAGGTGATCGTGCAGCAGGACCTTGGGCGCCCGGCGGATCTGCTCCGAGCTCGGGGTGTTCCTGATCTGGCTCGTCATTTTCGCACTGTAGCCCCTACGCGCGTAGATCCCCGGTCGCGCCGATCCGTCGATATGTAACGGTGACCCTGCGGACGGGTGGCGTACACCACCACTTCTGACACTGTTCTGACATGGCAACGCAAGCGACGCCGGTTCGCAGGACACGGCTGGGGAGAGCGCTCGGCACCGAGCCGACGGCGGTCAGCGGAGTGGTTCTGCTGCTCCCCGGCGGCAACGAGATCTCCGCCCGCAGGCCCTCCCCCATGCTGGCGGCCGCCTCCGTAAGGACGTTGGGGCGCCGTCTCACGCGCGCGGGGCGCGCGGAAGGCCTGGTAGGCCACGTGGTGCACTACCGCTATCGCGGCTGGAACGGCAGCGAGGCGCATCTCGCGGGCGACGCGTCCTGGGCCGCCGACGAGGTCGTACGCCGCTATGGGGACGTCCCCGTGTGCCTCGTCGGGGTGAGCATGGGAGGCCGGGCGGCGCTGCGCGCGGCCGGGCACAGCGCCGTCAACTCGGTGCTGGCGCTCGCCCCTTGGCTGCCCGAGGCGGACGTGGCGGCGCCACCCGAACCGGTGAAGCAGCTCGCCGGGCGACGCGTGCTGATCGTGCACGGCACCAGGGACGAGCGCACCGACCCGGAGCTGTCCTTCCGGCTCGCGGCGCGCGCCAAGAAGTCCAACCGCGACATCTGCCGCTTCGAGGTCCACTCCGACGGGCACGGGCTGCACCAGTACCGGTCCGAAGTGCACGCGCTGGCCGAGGACTTCGTCATGGGTGCGCTGTTCGGGCGCGACTTCGCGCGCCCGGTCGAGGACGCGTTCGCGGCACCGCCGCCGCTGGGGTTGCGGATGCCGCTCGCCTCCGGGTTCGGGAAGGCGTTGCGTCGCTGAGTTGTGCGTCTGCTGCGGTTCGTGGGGGCTGGTCGCGCCCACGCGGCGGAGCCGCGCCCTGTCACAGCCCCGCTCCCCCGTGGGGCGTTCCCGGCGCCGTCAGTCCGGCAGCAGGTGCCCCCTTCTCGACAGCAGGAACTTCTTGAAGGCGGCCACGGGTGGTGTGTCCGGGTGGCCGTCGAGCCAGGCGACGCCGATCTCGCGCACCGCGCGCGGGGCGGTCACCGTCAGTTCGACGACTCCCGGACGGGCGACGGCCGGCGGCGGCAGAAGGGCGACCCCGAGACCGGCGGCGACCAGGCCTCGTAGCGTCTCCGCCTCCTCCCCCTCGAAGGCGATCCGCGGTTTGAAACCGGCCTCCTGGCAGAGGTCGTCGGTGATGCGGCGCATGCCGTAGCCGGGCTCGAGGGTCACGAACGTCTCGTCGGCGGCCTCGGCGAGCCGGATCCGTTTGCGGGCGGCGAGACGGTGGTCGGCCGGGACCACGAGCCGGAGCTTCTGTTCGTCGAGGCGGCGCCCCACCAGGTCGGGCGCGTCCGGTACCGGCGAGGTCAGACACAGGTCCAGCTCTCCCGAACGCAACCCCTCCAGCATCGCCTCGCCGTAGTTCTGGACGAGGCTGAAGCGGACCCGGGGGTGGTCGGCGCGGAAGGCGCGGATGAGCCCGGGGACCGTTTCCGACCCCATGGTGTGCAGGAAGCCGAACGCGACCTTGCCGGTGGCCTGGTCGGCGTCCGCGCGCACCTCGTCGGCGGCGCGCTCGATCTCGGCGAGGGCGCGTTCGACGGAGGCGAGGAACGTACGGCCCGCGGGTGTGAGGGAGACCGTACGGCCACGGCGGGCGAACAGGTCCACGCCCAGGTCCTGTTCGAGCCGGACCATGGCCCGTGACAGCGTCGACTGCGGGACCTGCATCTCCTGCGCGGCCCTTGTGACGTGCTCGGTGCGGGCGACCCCGGCGAAGTACGCAAGGCGTGGAGCAAGCACCGCGACAATGTCTTCTGTGTCACTGGACGGTGACAGGTGAGTCTGTGACCTTTGCTGATGCACCATGGGAACGATTATGGCGTTTCCATGCATTGGACGGATGAGCGGCGGGTCCTTAGGTTCGAAGCATGCCTTCCGCCAGTACCGGGGCGTCCACCACCGTGGGCGCCACCGCTTCCGTCACCGCCTCCGTCCCTGTCGTCGACTCCCGTATGACCCCGGGCGGGCCCGGCTACCGCCGGATGAGCTTCGCCCTCTTCCTCGCGGGTGTCGCGACCTTCGCGCTCCTCTACTCGACCCAGGCCCTCCTCCCGCTCGTCTCCTCGGACTTCGGGGTCACCGCGAGCGAGGCGAGCTGGACGGTGTCGGCCGCGACGGGGGCACTGGCCCTGTTCGTCCTGCCGATGAGCGCCCTTTCGGAGCGGTTCGGACGGCGTACGGTCATGACGGCGTCGCTGGCGGTCGCGGTGGGCGTCGGCATCCTTGTCCCCTTCGCCCCGTCGATCGGCGCGCTGGTGGCGCTGCGGGCGATCCAGGGCGCGGCCCTCGCCGGACTTCCGGCGTCGGCGACCGCGTATCTGGCCGAGGAGGTCCGGCCCAAGGCGCTGATCACCGCGATCGGTCTGTTCGTCGCGGGCAACAGCGTCGGCGGGATGAGCGGCCGGGTCATCACCGGCTGGGTCGCGCAGGAGTGGGGCTGGCGGGTGGCCGTCGGCACGATCGGGGCGATCGCCGTGGCCTGCGCGGTGGCCTTCCGGCTGCTGCTGCCCGCGCCGAAGCACTTCACGCCGGGTTCGCTGCGGCCGCGGGTGCTGGCCCGCACGGTCCGCGAGCACCTCGCGAACCCGCTGCTGTGCCGTCTGTACGCCATCGGCGCGCTGTTCATGACGGTCTTCGGCGGGGTCTACACGGTGATCGGCTACCGCCTGACCGACGCCCCTTTCTCCCTCCCCCAGGGCATCATCGGCTCGGTCTTCCTGGTCTATCTGGTCGGTACGGTCTCGGCGTCCACGGCGGGCGCGCTGGTCGCCCGGCTGGGCCGCCGCGGCTCCCTGTACCTGGCGGGCGGTACGACCACCGCCGGTCTGATCCTGTCGCTGGCCGACTCCCTGATGCTGGTCCTGCTCGGTCTGGTCCTGATCACCGCGGGCTTCTTCGCGGGCCACGCGGTCGCCTCGTCGTCGGTGAGCCACACCGCCACCCAGGGCCGCGCCCAGGCGTCCGCCCTCTACCAGTCCGCCTACTACATCGGCTCCAGCGCCGGCAGCACCCTCGGCGCCGTCGCCTTCCACGCGGGCGGCTGGGCCGGCACGGTGACGCTCGGACTGCTCGCGGTCCTCGGCGTCGTGTCGATCACGGTGTTCGGGTCGCACGCGGCCCGGGTGCAGGCCCGGCGGAAGCCGGCGCTGGCCCACTGAGACCTGCCCTTCGGCTCGTACGTTCCCCCTGAAGTTGCGGACCGATCGCGGCGACTTCGCCCAAGCCGTGGCCTGGGCGGCCCGGACGCTGCCCGCGCGTGGAACTGCTGGGGCCAGGGCAACGGGCGCTGCTCAGTGAGGCCCAGGCCGAATCCGGTGCCGAGCCGGGCGCAGGGCATCGGCATCTGCTCATGTCCGTGAAGCAACTGGACTGACCTGCGCTTTTTCCCACTCCGGGGGTCATTGTCAGTGGGCTGCGGTAGCTTCCGAAGTGCTGGCGCAAAGACGCGACGGCAAGGCGGTGCGACGGGAAAGCCACAGGGGTGGGTTGGCCATGAGCGACGGTACGGCGACGACGACAGACCTGGACGTCCGACTGGAGAAGCACCGGGTCGAGCTGACCGGGTACTGCTATCGGATGCTCGGCTCCTCCTTCGAGGCGGAGGACGCGGTGCAGGACACGATGGTCCGCGCCTGGCGGAGCTACGACAAGTTCGAGGGCCGCTCGTCGATCCGCTCCTGGCTGTACCGCATCGCGACGAACGTGTGCCTGGACATGCTGAACGCGGGCAACAAGAGGGCGCGCCCGATGGATCTGACCGGCCCCTCGCCGCTGGCCCAGGCGGCCCTCACCCCGCGCCCGGACAACACCTGGCTGGAGCCGATGCCCGACGCCCGCGTGCTGCCGACGGTCAGCGACCCGGCCGAGGCGGCGGTGGCCAAGGAGTCGGTGCGCCTCGCCTTCATGGCCGCCCTGCAGCAGCTGCCGCCCAAGCAGCGGGCCGTGCTCATCCTGCGCGAGGTCCTCGCGTGGAAGGCGAGCGAGGTCGCCGAGCTGCTCGGCACCTCGGTCGCCTCGGTCAACAGCGCGCTCCAGCGGGCCCGCGCGACCCTCGCGGAGAGCGAAGGCACCGAGGGCGCCGTCTCCGACCCGCTCGACGAGGAACAGCAGAAGCTCCTGGAGCGGTACGTGGCCGCGTTCGAGGGGTACGACATGGCGGCGCTGACGGCGCTGCTCCACGAGGACGCGGTCATGACGATGCCGCCGTTCGACCTGTGGCTGCGCGGCACAGCCGACATCACCGGCTTCATGACGACGCTGGGCGCCTCCTGCGCGGGCTCGCGCCTGCGGCCGGTGTCGGTGAACGGTCTGCCGGGCTTCGCGCACTACAAGCCGGACCCCGAGGAGGGCGGCTTCAGCGCCTGGGCGATTCAGGCCCTGGAGATCTCAGGCGGCCGGATCACCGGGTTCCACTGCTTCCTCGACACGAAGCGCTGGTTCCCACTCTTCGGCCTGCCCCTCCAGCTCGAAGCGGAGGCCCACCAGATCGAGTAGGGCGCGCAGGGGCGGGGCGGGGTCGCGCAGACGTATGCGGCCCCCGGCCCGCCGTGCGGCCAGCTCCATCCTGGCCAGCACGTCGACCGTGCCCAGACCGGGCGGCCCGAGCCCCGCGACATCGCAGACGACGACCCCGGCCCGGGTCGCCTCCAGCCGCGCCCGCACGTCGTCGCAGAGCCTCGGCACCTCGTCACGGGCGACGGGGCCGGGCAGCACGAGCACGGCGGGTTCCTTGGCGTCCACGGTCAGTAGACCGACCGGGGGCGCGGAACTCATCGGAGGGGGGTGGCATCCGCCGCGTGCCTCAGCCTGTGGGGAACACGCTGGTGTCGAGCTTGAGTTCGAAGGGCTTCGGCAAGGTGATCACGTCGCCGAACTTTCCTGCTTGCAGGACACGGTAGACGTCGCCCTTCGACTCGCCGTAGAGGGTGACCGTGGGGCCGCCGGGGGCCCAGCTGTCGATCAGCAGATACAGCGGGACACCGGCCTTGGCATAGCCGGCGAGCTTCTTGATTCGGTCATTGCTCGCGTTCGACTTCGAGGTGATCTCCACGACGAGCTCAGCCGCTGCCGCGGGGACGCAGTTGCCCTCGTGCTCCACCACGAGGGCCTTCGGCGCCACCGCGATGTCGGGAATATAGAGGCCGTTGCGGGACGGTACGGCCGTGCCCAGCATCTGATAGATGCCCCAGTCCTCGGGAATCACCTGGTACAGACGGCGGTGCACGCTGTCCGCGATGTCATTGTGGACGTTGGACGGCGGTGGTGCCACGGTGACGATCCCCTCGATGATCTCCACCTTGCAGCCCTCGGGTGCGTCCGTCTCTTCCCAGATCCGGACAAGGCCGTCCCACTCGTGGCCGCTGGCCGTCGAGTGGTCGACGGTGAGTGCGCTCATGGCGGTCTCCAATCGGTGCGTCACCGAGTCCAGCATGCCGAACGGGACCGGCGGAGGTCCACCGATCCCGTTCACCCGTACGAGGAAACCGCAGCTCAGGCAATACGTTCCAGCACGACCGGCGTGGCCGTGAAGGCCGTGCCCGGGGCCGCGATGTCGTACGAGCCGTCCACCGACTCGAGGGCGTACTCGAAGCGCTCCGGGGTGTCCGTGTGCAGGGTCAGGAGGGGCTGGCCCGCGGTGACGGTGTCGCCCGGCTTGGCGTGCAGCTCGACGCCCGCGGCGGCCTGCACCGGGTCCTCCTTGCGGGCGCGTCCGGCACCCAGGCGCCAGGCGGCGATGCCGATGTCGTACGCGTCGAGGCGGGTCAGGACACCGGAGGACGGGGCCGTCACCACGTGCTGCTCGCGGGACGTGGGCAGCACGGCGTCCGGGTCGCCGCCCTGGGCCGCGATCATCCGGCGCCAGACGTCCATCGCGGAACCGTCGGCCAGCGCCTTCGCCGGGTCGGCGTCCTTCACGCCCGCCGCGTCCAGCATCTCGCGGGCCAGGGCGATGGTGAGGTCGACGACGTCGGCCGGGCCACCGCCCGCCAGGACCTCCACCGACTCGCGGACCTCCAGGGCGTTGCCCGCCGTCAGGCCCAGCGGGGTCGACATGTCGGTCAGGAGCGCGACCGTCTTGACGCCATGGTCGGTGCCGAGGCCGACCATCGTGGAGGCGAGTTCACGGGCGTCCTCGATGGTCTTCATGAAGGCGCCGGTGCCGACCTTCACGTCCAGGACCAGCGAGCCGGTGCCCTCGGCGATCTTCTTGGACATGATGGAGGACGCGATGAGAGGGATCGCCTCCACCGTTCCCGTCACGTCGCGCAGCGCGTACAGCTTCTTGTCCGCGGGAGCCAGGCCGTCGCCCGCGGCGCAGATCACCGCGCCGGTGGTGTCGAGGACGTGCAGCATCTCCTCGTTCGACAGCAGCGCGCGCCAGCCGGGGATCGACTCCAACTTGTCGAGCGTGCCGCCGGTGTGGCCGAGGCCGCGCCCGGACAGCTGCGGGACCGCCGCGCCACACGCCGCCACCAAGGGCGCGAGCGGGAGCGTGATCTTGTCGCCGACGCCGCCCGTGGAGTGCTTGTCGGCGGTCGGGCGGGACAGCGAGGAGAACTCCATGCGCTCACCCGAGGCGATCATGGCGGCGGTCCAGCGGGCGATCTCACGGCGGTTCATGCCGTTGAGCAGGATCGCCATGTTGAGGGCGGCCATCTGGTAGTCGGCGACCTCGCCGCGGGTGTACGCGTCGATGACCCAGTCGATCTGCGCGTCGCTGAGCTCACCGCGGTCCCGCTTGGTGCGGATGACGGAGACGGCGTCCATGGCCATGGCTTTCCTTCCGAAGACTTCCGAAAATGCGCGGCCCCTCCGAGCCGATCGACAGTCGACAGCTGACAGTCGTCGGTTGTCGGTCGCCAGTCGTAAGGAGGGGCCGCACGGGAGTTACTGGGTCAGATGCTCCGGCCCGAAGGCCTGCGGCAGCATCTCGGAGAGCGGCAGGATTCCGGCCGGGGTCTCCAGGAGCAGTTCGGGCCCGCCGAACTCGAAGAGCAGCTGACGGCAGCGCCCGCACGGCACGAGGATCTCGCCCCGCCCGTCGACGCAGGTGAAGTGCGTCAGCCTGCCGCCCCCGGTGTTCTGCAACTGGGAGACCAGACCGCACTCGGCGCACAGCCCGAGCCCGTACGAGGCGTTCTCGACGTTGCAGCCGGAGACGGTCCGGCCGTCGTCGACGAGCGCCGCGACACCGACCGGGTAGCCCGAGTACGGGGCGTACGCACGGGACATGGCGTCCCGCGCGAGCTCCCGCAGGACGTCCCAGTCGACGGCGGTGCGGCCCTCGTCGGCGGAGGTCACTTGCCCTGTCCCTTCCGGTACGGCAGACCGTCCGCCTTGGGCATCCGCAGACGCTGCGCGGACAGCGAGAGGACGAGCAGCGTGATGACGTACGGCGTGGCGGAGACGACCTGGTTGGGGACCTCGTTGGTGAGGGCGTACCAGAGGAACACCAGCACGCCGATGACCAGGGTGATCACGGCGGGCACGTACTTCTTCCGGATCACCAGCCAGACCGCGCCGATGACCAGCAGGATGGCGCCGAGCAGCAGCAGTGCGTGGACGTTCTCGGAGCCGCCGCGCAGGTTGAGGCTGTCGGTGTAGCCGAACAGGCCGGCACCGATGGCGAGCCCGCCCGGCATCCAGTTGCCGAAGATCATCGCGGCGAGGCCGATGTAGCCGCGTCCGCTGGTCTGGCCCTCCAGGTAGAAGGGGTTGGCGACGATGGAGAGGAAGACGCCGCCGAGGCCGGCCAGACCGCCGGAGATGATCACGGCCAGGTACTTGTACTTGTAGACGTTGACGCCGAGCGACTCGGCGGCGACCGGGTTCTCGCCGCAGGACCGCAGCCGCAGGCCGAACGCGGTGCGCCACAGGATCCACCAGGTGGCGGGGATCAGTGCGACGGCGATGAGGGTCAGCCAGGAGACGTTGGTGACCAGGCCGCCGAGCAGGCCCGCGATGTCCGAGAGGAAGAACCAGCCCTTTGCGTTGAGGGTGGTGAGCCAGTCGGACAGTCCTGGCACCGTGAAGTGGCCGAGCGAGTCGACCGGCGGGGACTGCTTGGCCGAGCCGCCCTGGACGCCTTCGAAGGCGAGCGGCGCGAGGTAGCGGGTGGCGCCGAGCGCGAGGATGTTGATGGCCACACCGGAGACGATGTGGTTGACGTTGAAGGTGACGGTGACGATCGCGTGCAGCAGACCGCCGATGCAGCCGCCGATGATGCCGATGAGGATGCCGGTCCACGGGCCCCACTGGTAGCCGGCCCAGGCGCCGAACCAGGTGCCGAGGATCATCATGCCTTCGAGGCCGATGTTGACGACGCCCGCGCGTTCGGCCCACAGACCGCCGAGACCGGCCAGGCCGATCGGGACGGCCAGCTGGAGCGCGGTGGACATCTGGCTGACGTTGGTGATGCCGTCGGCGCCGGTGATGATGCGGACGAGGGAGGTCAGCGCCAGACCGCCGGCGATGACCAGCAGGAGGACGGGGAGCGTCAGCCGGCGGCCGCCGGGTGCCGCGGATCGCAGTTTGGGCTGCTTGACGTCGGTCGCGGTGGTCATCGGCCCGCCACCTCCTTCTCGGTGTTGTTGTCAGAGGAGGCGCCGAGGACGTGGCCCGCGGCCAGCTCCGCGCCGACCCGGCGCTGCTGGCGGCGCAGACCCCACTCGCGTACGGCCTCGTACGAGACGACGACCGCGATCACGATCAGGCCCTGCATGATGACCGCGATCTCTTTGTCGTAGCCCTGGTAGTCGAGGTCCTGGGACGCCTTGTCGAGCCAGGCCCACAGCAGGGCCGCGAAGGCGATGCCCGTGGGGCTGTTGCGGCCGAGCAGGGCGATGCCGATGCCCAGGAAGCCGATGCCGGTCGGGAAGTTCAGGTTGTACGTGTGCGAGTCGCCGAGCAGGATCGGCAGGCCCGCGAGGCCGGCCAGGCCGCCGGAGACCAGCATGGCGGTGAGCACCATGCGCTTGGGGTTCACACCGCTGGCCGCGGCGGCGGTCTCCGAGGCGCCCGAGGCGCGCAGGTCGAAGCCGAAGCGGGTGCGGTTGAGGACGACCCAGTAGCCGATGCCGAGCAGCGCCGCGAGGACGACGAGGCCGTAGATCTCGCCGGCCTCACCCATGTCGAAGCCGGGCACCCAGCCGGACTCGTGCATCTCGCCGGTGGTGTTGTTGTTGCCGACCTTGACGCCGAAGACGTCGGGCAGCCACAGGTAGGCGATGAGGGAGGTCGCGATCGCGTTCAGCATGATCGTCGCGACGACCTCGCTGACGCCGCGGGTGACCTTGAGGAGACCGGCGATGCCGGCCCAGAACGCGCCGGTGAGGACCGCGGTCAGGATCAGCAGCGGGACCTGGAGAACCGCCGGCAGCGCGGCATGGGCGCCGACGACCGCGGCCATCATGGCGGCGAGCTGGTACTGCCCGTCCACACCGATGTTGAACAGGTTCATCCGGAAGCCGATGGCCACCGCGAGCGCCGCGATGTAGTACATCGAGGCCTGGTTGATGATCAGGACCTGGATGTCGGAGAACGTGGCCTGCTCGAACATGATCGTGTACGGCTCGATCGGGTTCTTGCCCGAGGCGATCAGCACGACCGAGGTCAGCGCCACGGCCACGACGAGCGCGATGACCGGCCCGGCCACCGCGAGGAGCAGGCGCTCCTTGTCGAACTTCTTCATCAGCGGGCCTCGTCTTCCGGGGCATCCGGGGCGTCGGGGGTTTCGGGGGTTTCGGGGGTTTCGGCTTGCTCTTCGAGCTCCACCTGTTCGGCGAGCTCTTCGTTCTCCAGGTGTCCGGTGGCGGCGCCGGTCATGGCCGAGCCGAGCTCCTCCGGAGTGATGGTGGCGGGGTCGGCGTCCGCGACCAGCTTGCCGTTGTAGATCACCCGCAGGGTGTCGGACAGCCCGATCAGCTCGTCCAGGTCGGCGGAGATCAGCAGGACGGCGAGACCCTCGCGGCGGGCCTCCCGGATCTGGTCCCAGATCTGGGCCTGTGCGCCGACGTCCACACCGCGGGTGGGGTGGGCGGCGATCAGGAAGCGCGGCTTGTGGCTCATCTCCCGGCCGACGATCAGCTTCTGCTGGTTGCCGCCGGACAGGGAGGCCGCGGTGACGTCGATGCCGGGGGTGCGGACGTCGTACTCCTTGACGATCCGCTTGGTGTCCTCCTGGGCGCCCTTGATGTCGAGCCAGACGCCCTTCGCGTTGGGCTTCTCGGTGACGTGGCCGAGGATGCGGTTCTCCCAGAGGGGGGCCTCCAGGAGCAGGCCGTGGCGGTGGCGGTCCTCGGGGATGTAGCCGATGCCGCCCTCGCGGCGCTTGCGGGTGGACCAGGCGGTGATGTCCTCGCCGAGGAAGGAGACGGAGCCGGTGTCGGCACGCTTGAGGCCGATCAGCGCGTCGATGAGCTCGGTCTGGCCGTTGCCCTCGACGCCGGCGATGCCCATGACCTCGCCCGCGTGGATGGTGAAGGTGACGTCGTCGAGGACGCGCCGCACCGCGGCGGCGGTCTCGGCCGTGTCCTCCGTGACCAGGCCGCTGTCCGCCGTCGGCTCGGCGAGCTCGCCGAGGGAGGCGTGGCCGCTGGCGAAGGCCGTGAGGCGCTCGACCTCGATGACCGGCTTGTCGGTGACGGTGGACTCGGCGGTCTCCGGGGTGGGCAGCTCGCTGCCCACCATCAGCTCGGCGAGCTGACGCGGGGTGGTCTCGGACGGAACGGCCGTGCCGACCGTCGTACCGCGGCGTATGACCGTGATGTCGTCGGCGACCGACAGGACCTCGCCCAGCTTGTGCGAGATGAAGATGACCGACAGGCCCTCGGCCTTGAGCTCACGCAGGTTGTCGAAGAGCGCGTCGACCTCCTGCGGCACGAGTACGGCGGTGGGCTCGTCAAGGATCAGGATGCGGGCGCCGCGGTAGAGGACCTTGAGGATCTCCACGCGCTGCCGTTCGGCGACGCCGAGGTCCTCGACCAGGACGTCGGGGCGGACGCCGAGGCCGTAACGCTGGGAGATCTCCATGATCTTGCGGCGGGCCTTGGCGCCGATGCCGTACAGCTTCTCGCTGCCCAGGACGACGTTCTCCAGGACGGTGAGGTTGTCGGCGAGCATGAAGTGCTGGTGGACCATGCCGATGCCGCGTGCGATGGCGTCGGCGGGCGACGAGAAGGTGATCTGCTCGCCGCCGACGGCGATGGTGCCCTCGTCCGGCTTCTGCATGCCGTAGAGAATCTTCATCAGCGTCGACTTGCCGGCACCGTTCTCGCCGACGAGGGCGTGGACGGTGCCCTGGCGGACGCTGAGGTGGATGTCGTGGTTGGCCACGACGCCGGGGAATCGCTTGGTGATCCCGGCGAGTTCGACTGCGGTCACCTGACCGTTGACCGCGCCGGCCGGAGGGCTGCTGGACGCGTTGATGGCGCACTCTCCTGAAGGGAAAGGGGGTCGTCTACGCGCGTAGCGCCCCTACGGCAACATAAGGGGCGACGCGCCGCGAGAACGGGATACGGAGAGCCAGGCTCCTCGTATCCCGTTGAGCGGACGTAACCCCGCGGTTACTAAGCGGCTCCGGGGAAGAGCGGGCGGCCCCGAAGGACCCACCTGAACTTCCCCGGAGCCGCTCAGCGGTCCTGAGGTCTTGCTCGTCAGCTGGACTTGACCTTGATCTCGCCGCTGATGATCTTCTCCCTGGCGGCCTCGACGGCCTCCTGGATAGCAGTGTCGCTCTTGAACTTCGGGTTGGAGTCGGCGAGGCCGACCTCACCGGACTTCAGGTCGCCCCGAACGATACCGGTCTCGGGATTGCCGTCCTCGACCGACTTCGCAAGGTTGTAGACCGCCTTGGCGACGTCCTTTGTCGCGGAGGTCAGGATGGAGTCCTTGTACGCGGCCAGCGCTTCCTGCTTGTACTGGTCGGAGTCGACGCCGATCGCCCACACCTTCTCGGCTTCCGCGGCCTCGATGACACCCTGACCGGACAGACCGGCCGCCGCGTAGACGACGTCGGCCTTCTTCTCGATCTGGCCCTCGGCGGCCGTCTTGCCCTTGTCGGGGCTGGAGAAGCCACCCTCGTCGGCGGTCTGCGTCAGGTACTGCGACAGAACCTTGACCTTGGGGTTCGTGTCCTTGACGCCCTGCTCGAAGCCCGCCCCGAACTTGTGGATCAGCGGAACGTCCACACCGCCCACGAAGCCGACCGTGTTCGTCTTGGTGGCCTTGGCCGCGGCGACACCGGCGAGGTACGAGGCCTCCTCCTCGGAGAAGACGAGGTCCGCGACGTTCGCCGACTCGACCGTGGAGTCGTCGACGATGCCGAAGGTGGTGTCGGGGTACTTCTCCGCGGCCTCCTTGATGGCCGGCGCGTAGGCGTAGCCGATGCCGATGACCGGGTTGTAGCCCTTCTTGGCCAGCGAGATCAGGCGCTGCGTCTTGTCCGCGTCCGTCTCGCCGTCCGTGGGCTCCACGTCGGCGGTCTTGTAGCCGAACTCCTTCTGCGCCTTCTCCAGGCCCGCGTACGCCGCGTCGTTGAAGGACTGGTCGCCCTTGCCGCCGACGTCGTACGCGATGGCGAGACCCAGGTCCTCCTTCGAGTCCGACGAGCCGGCGGAGGTCGAGGTGCCGCCACAGGCGGACAGAACGAGGGCGAGAGACGCGGTCGCGGCGCCTGCGAGCGCGATGCGGGGAACCCGGCGCATGTGTTGTGCTCCTGTCGTACAAGCGCCTGACGGTACGATTTCGGCGCTGGCTTCGCCGCAGATTAACGCGCGTAGACCAACTAGAAAACCCCTTCTGTCCACCTTGTTATGCGGCTGTGCCCGACGACACGCGCCCGCCGGACGAAGGCTTGCCGACCGCAAAGATCCGGTGGCTGTGGGTGACCTGCTCAGGGGGCACGGAAGCGGGCGGGCACGGAAGCGGGCGGGCACCTTGGGTACCCGCCCGCTCCGCGTGACTGCGTTCGCCGCTCGACTACTCGGTCTTGACCTTGATCGTGCCGTCGATGATGGACGCCTTGGCCTTGGCCACGGCGTCGGTGAGGCCGGAGATCTCCGCCATCTTCGGGTTGCTGTCGGCGAGACCGACGCCGTCCACCTTCAGGTCGAAGGTCTGCGTACCGGTCAGCGGCTTGCCGTCCTTGACGGACTTGGCGAGCGAGTACACGGCGCCACCGACGTCCTTGAGCGCGGAGGTCAGGATGTAGTCCTTGTAGGCGGCCAGCGCCTCCTGCTTGTACTGGTCGGAGTCGACACCGATCGCCCAGACCTTCGCCTTGGCGGCGGCCTCGATCACACCCTGGCCCGACAGACCGGCGGCCTGGTAGACGACGTCGGCCTTCTTCTCGATCTGGCCCTCGGCCGCGGCCTTGCCCTTGTCGGGGCTGGAGAAGCCACCCTCCTCGGCGGTCTGCGTCAGGTACTGCGACAGAACCTTGACCTTGGAGTTGGTGTCCGCGACACCCTGCTTGTAGCCCGCCTCGAACTTGTGGATGAGCGGGATGTCCACACCGCCCACGAAGCCGACGGTGTTGGTCTTGGTGGCCTTGGCCGCGGCGACACCGGCGAGGTACGAGGCCTCCTGCTCGGCGAAGACCAGGGACACCACGTTGTCGCCCTCGACCACGGAGTCCACGATGCCGAAGGTGGTGTCCGGGTACTTGCTGACGACCGCCTCCAGCGCGGGGCCGTAGGCGAACCCGATGCCGATGACCGGGTTGTAGCCCTGCTTGGCCAGCGAGGAGAGACGCAGCTCCTTGTCGGCGCTGGTCTCGCCGTCGGTGGGCTCGATGTCGGCGGTGTCGTAACCGAACTCCGTCTTCGCCTTCTCCAGGCCCGCGTACGCCGCGTCGTTGAAGGACTGGTCGCCCTTGCCGCCGATGTCGTACGCGATGGCGAGACCCTTGCTCGCGCTGCTCGCGCTGCTGCTGTCGTCGCCCGCCTCGTCGCTGGTGCCGCCGCAGGCCGTGGCCGCGAGTGCAAGCGACGCGACCCCCACCGCGACGCGTGTCAGTCTGGATATCCGACGCATCTGAAGGTTCCCCATTCTCCAAAGCCCCGCAGTGGGTGCTGAGTTCGGCGCACATTAACGCGCGTAGACAGTTCAGGGAACGGGGTTTCGCCTGGCCGTTATCCATTCGTGCCGATGGCCGGTTACGTCCCGGTGAACCATGGGGCCGAAAGGCGCATGCGCGGACAGAACTCCTGCTGTGGCGGTGACGATCCGTGTGCGCAGGGGACGGTATACGTGACGGGGTGAGCGGCGGAGGGAGGCCCGCCCGCCGCCGCCCGTCCGGCCCTCACACGTCGGCGTCGAGCAGGGCCGCGGCGGTGAAGAGTTCCACGCCCACCGTGATCGCCGACTCGTCCGCGTCGAAGCCGCCCTGGTGCAGGTCGCGGGGAACGCGCTCACCGGGCGTGCGCACGCCGAGCCGGGCCATCGCGCCGGGCACGTGCTCCAGGTACCAGGAGAAGTCCTCGCCGCCCAGGCTCTGCTCGGTGTCCTCGATGGAGTGCGCCCCGCGCCGGGCGGTCATGGCATCGCGCAGCAGATCGGTGACGGCCGGGTCGTTGACGACCGGCGGGACGCCCCGGATGTAGTTGATCTCGGACTTGGCCCGGTACAGGTTCGCGATCTCGTCGATGGCCGCGTGCACGAGGTCGGGCGCGGCCCGCCAGGCAGCGAGGTCCAGGCAGCGCACGGTCCCGGAGAGCTCGGCGTGGTTCGGGATCACGTTGCAGGCGTGCCCGGATTCGATGCGCCCCCAGGTCACGGCCAGCCCACTGCGCGCATCGGTGCGGCGGGCGACCAGTGCGGGGACGTCGATGGCGACGCGGGCGGCGGCGGTGACGAGGTCAGTGGTGAGGTGGGGGCGCGCGGTGTGGCCGCCGGCGCCGTCGAGGGCGACTTCGAGCCGGTCGCATGCGGAGGTGATGGCGCCGTAGCGCAAGCCGATGCGCCCCGCGTCGACCTTCGGGTCGCAGTGCACGCCGATGATCCGTCCGACGCCCTCGAGAACGCCCGACTCGATCGCGTCGGAGGCGCCGCCGGGCAGTACCTCCTCCGCGGGCTGGAAGATCAGCCGCACGGGGCGCGGCAGTCGGCCCTGCCGGTGCAGTTCGGCGAGCACGAGCCCGGCGCCGAGCACGACGGTCGTATGCACGTCGTGCCCACACGCGTGGGCGCGGTCGGGCACGGTCGAGCGGTACGCGCAGTCACTTTTCGTGTCCGGGATGGGCAGGGCGTCGATGTCGGCGCGCAGAGCGAGCATGGGGCGGCCGCCGACCCGCTCAAGGCCGCCTCGCGGGCCGCCCTCCCCTGTGTCGCTGTCCCGCGCGTCGCCGGCCCACTCGCTGCCGTCGAGCCCGATGTCGCACATGAGCCCCGTCCCGGTGTCGAGCACCCGCGGCTCGAGGCCGGCCTGCTCGAGGCGCGCCTTGAGCGCCGCGGTGGTGCGGAACTCCTGGTTGCCGAGCTCCGGGTGCATGTGCAAGTCGCGCCGGAATGCGACGAGTTCGCCGCGCAGCGACTCGGGCAGCGTGCCGGGGAGCGGCGCTTCCCCGGGGAGGTCGGCCTCGGGCTCTCGGGACATCAATTGGTTCACCCTTTGAAGGGTAGGGCGACGGGTCGGCCGACTGACCCACGATCAACAAAAGTTCAGCCCGTTAGGGGAAGATAATCTGGCCGCGCGACGCATAGCTATGGGTGGAGATGGGTACACTCGCCTGTCTTTCCTGGCGATTAGATCTTGGTCCGGCCGTGGTCAGCCCCTGGTCCGGGCTGTCGGGCGGCGCTCGATCCCATCCGCCGGGGCTGCCCGCGGATTCCCACCGGGGAACCCTCGGGGTGTCCGAGCCCGTTCCCGTACTCCACGGTCCCACAGATCACGCCAAGATCACGCGTACCGATCCGAGGACACCACCCTCGGTCGACCACCACTCCAGAGGCCGGCGGGGGTGGGCTACGCCGAAGTCACCCCTGACAGCCGGTGTACGTCCCGGGCCGTTCCCGTGACACCGGACAGGAATCCCTGGGCCCTCGGCGAGGCGTTCTCCGTCAGCCAGCTGGGGTCGATGTCGCAGACGGCGACACGGACCTCGGTTCCGGCCAGGGCCAACGGCAGCGTGTGCACGACCGTCGACGGGAAGCTCAGGATCGTGCGGCCGATGGGGCCACGGCGGGCGATCAGTTCGAGGGGGAGGTCGGGGCGGACGATCTCCAGCCCCGTTTCCACGGCCAGGCGGTGGAGCTTGTCGGTGGCCTCGCGGCGGTGGGCGAAGTAGCGGGTCGCGCCATGGGTCTTGGCGAGTGCGCGGACCGCCTCCAGGTAGCGGTCCGCGTCGACCACTCCCGTCTCGACGAGGGACGTGCCGACCAGGTCCGCGCCCTTGGTGAGGCGCGGCGGGCCGAAGCGGGCCCGGGTCCAGGAGAAGTCGTTGGCGGTGATGCGGACGCCGTCCGGTGCCGATTCGATGGGCATGGAGGAGAAGACCTGGACCGTACGGGACCGGGTCGGGGTGAGACGGCGGCGGGCCGAGGCCGAGACCGGGGCGAAGAGCACGTCGCGGGGTCCGGGTCGGCCGCCGCGCCGGTGCCAGCGCACCAGGCGTTCACCCTGGGCGAGTTGGGCGACGAACTCCATCGTCGCCGTGCCGTCGTCGACGACGACCAGGTCGCGGGCGCGGGTGATGGTCAGAAGCAGCTGTACGTAACGGGAGAACGGGTCTCCCATCACAATGCGGTGGGCCTTGCGCAGCAGCGGGGCGAGGCCGCCGATCGTGTGGAAGGGCGCCGTGGTGCCGCCGCGCGCCTCCTCCCAGCGGACCTCGTAGCCCTCGTCGCGGGCCAGTTCGGCCATTCGGCGCAGTTGGCCGCGGGTCATCGGGTCGATGGGAGAGAGGACGACAAGGGTGAGCCCCGCGCCGGTCGCCTCGGCACTCCCGGCGCCCGGCGGTCCGGCGGCCGCTGCCGCCGGGCCCGCGTCGGGCGCGGGAGCACTGTCCTGCTCGGGCCGGCGGACATGGACGTGTGCCCACTCCAGCACGTTCAGGAGTTGTACCGGACTCTCGACGAAGGCGAGAGTGTGGGGGCCGGTGGAACCGGCGCGGGGGCTCATCGGCGTTTGACCGTCCCGTGTCGACGTATGACCGATTCGTAAGGTGTTCAGACCGATGTTCAGACCGAGAGCGGTTCGCCGGCGGCCGCGGCGATCTCCGCCTCCGCGACGACGCCGGTGACGCGGCGCAGCTTCTTCATCGGGCCGAGCTCGGACTCGTAGACCTTCTTGACGCCGTCACCGAGGGAGGCCTCGATGGTGCGGATGTCGCGGACGAGGCGCGTGAGGCCCTGCGGCTCGACGGAGGCGGCCTGGTCCGAGCCCCACATGGCGCGGTCGAGGGTGATGTGACGCTCGACGAAGGTGGCGCCGAGGGCGACCGCGGCAAGCGTGGTCTGCAGGCCCGTCTCGTGACCGGAGTAGCCGATCGGGACGTTCGGGTACTCGGCCTGGAGGGTGTTGATGACGCGGAGGTTGAGCTCCTCGGCCTTGGCCGGGTACGTCGACGTGGCGTGGCAGAGCAGGATGTTGTCCGAGCCGAGGACCTCGACCGCGTGACGGATCTGCTTCGGGCTGGACATGCCGGTGGAGAGGATGACCGTACGGCCGGTGGCGCGCAGGGCGCGCAGCAGCTCGTCGTCGGTCAGCGACGCGGAGGCGACCTTGTGGGCCGGGACGTCGAACTTCTCGAGGAAGGCGACGGCCTCGGTGTCCCACGGGGAGGCGAACCAGTCGATGTTCTTGCTCTTGGCGTACTCGTCGATCTGACGGTACTCGTCCTCACCGAACTCCACGCGGTGGCGGTAGTCGATGTAGGTCATGCGGCCCCAGGGGGTGTCGCGCTCGATGTCCCACTGGTCACGCGGGGTGCAGATCTCCGGGGTGCGCTTCTGGAACTTGACGGCGTCACAGCCGGCCTCGGCGGCCGCGTCGATCAGCTTGAAGGCGTTCTCGAGCTCGCCGTTGTGGTTGATGCCGATCTCGCCGACGACGTAGACCGGGTGGCCGGGGCCCGCGGTCTTCGAACCGAAGGTGCGCAGACGGGAGTTGGTGCTCATGGTGGAACGTTCCTTACTTGTCGAGGGAGTCGAGAGAGGGGCCGAGGATCCAGCTGGCGATCTCTCGGATCGCGCCGTCGCCACCGGAAAGGGTGGTGACCGCGCGTGCGGAGCCGCGCACGACGTCGTGGGCGCTCGCGACCGCCACCGGCCAGCCGACGAGGGCGAAGCACGGGAGGTCGTTGACGTCGTTGCCGACGTAGAGCACGCGCTCAGGCGCGATGCCCTGCTCCTCGCACCACTGCTTCAGTGCGAGGTCTTTCCGGTCGATGCCGTGCAGCACCGGGAGCTTGAGCTTCCGGGCGCGGGCGGCCACCACCGGGTTCTGCTCCGTGGAAAGGATCAGCATCTTCAGGCGGCTGTTGCGCAGGGCCGCGATGCCGAGGCCGTCTCCGCGGTGCACGGAGACGAACTCCTTTCCGTCGGAGTCGATCAGCACCCTGTCGTCGGTCTGGGTGCCGTCGAAGTCGAGGACGACCGCGTCGATGTCGTCGGCGGTCGGGAGGGCGCCGGGCCGGTCCGCGTCGAAGAGCGGCGCGAGGGCCCGGGCGCGGGCGAGGTCGTGCGGGTCGTCGATCTCCAGCACCCGGGCCGGGTCGGTGCGCACCGGCTCGGTACGGCCGAAGAAGCGGTGCTGGTGCTCGCGGAAGCCCGCCGCGTCCATCGCGTAGGCGGCGCCGGTCTCCAGGAGGTCCTGGGGGCGGTCCTGGCGGCGCGGGCGGAAGGACTTGTCGTGGTTGACGCCGTAGCCGCCCGCCGTGACGCCGGCATTGGCGGCGGCGACCGCTTCGCCCACGGCCGCGGTGGTCTGGGCGTCCACGACCGCCGGAGCGTCGGCCGCGTCCCGCCAGATGAAGCCGTGGAAGGGCGCCACGGCCACCGCGGTGTCGGCGCCGTTCTCGACGACCGCGGCCGCGACCGCGTCGATGTCCTCGCGGACGATGAACGGGCTGGTGCACTGCACGAGCAGGACCACGTCGACCGGCGCGCCGTGCAGGGCCTCGTGGGCGCTCATGGCGTGCAGGACGGCGGCCTCGGAGGTGGCGGTGTCACCGGCGATGGCGGCGGGTCGCAGCACGATCTCGGCGCCGGCCTGGCGGGCGGCGGCCGCGATGGCCTGGTCGTCGGTGGACACCACGACGTCCGTCACCAGCCGGGAGGCGCGGCACTCGCGCACGGCGCGCACCACCAGCGGGACGCCGCCGACGGGCGCGAGGTTCTTCGCGGGCACGCCCTTGGAGCCGCCGCGCGCGGGGATCACCGCGAGCACCCGGCGCACCGAAGCGCCTTGACCCGCTTGCGGGTTGGACATGTTCTGGGCTCCTTGCGAGGGATTCGGGGCGTTCACAGCTCCCCCATCCGCCGGATCACGGGGGCCACGCGCTGCACGCCGTGGCGGTAGGCGCCGCGGGCCGCACGGCGCACGATCTGGCGCACCGGGCCCGGCTCCTTGTCGGCGGCGGGCGCTCCGGGCAGCGGTATGCCGTCCGGGGCGAGGTGGTGGCGGGCGAGGATGCCGGGCAGATAGCCCGGGGCGGTCACGGTCGTGTAGTACGGAGTGAGGGGCGGCATCCCCCCGGACCGGGCCAGCAGCTTGGTGATCCGCTCCCGCGCCGCGTCGAAGGCGGTCTCGTACGCCCCGTCCGCCGCGACTCCCTGCCGGGCCACCCATTCCGCGTCAGGCGCCGGCCGGTGGCCCGCGTCGAGCTGGTCCCAGGAGGCGAGGCAGCCGGAGCCCACGAAGTGGTGGTTGCCGAGCACCTCGCGCACACCCAGGTCGGTCAGGACGACCGTGGGGATACGGCGGTGCAGCGCCTCCAGCGCGGCCGTCGAGCTGACGGTCACCAGCAGGTCGGTGCGGTCGAGCACCTCGCCCATGTGGCCGTACACGAGCCGGAAGTTGTCCGGCACGTCCTTGCCCTGCACCAGTTTCTGGTACGGCGATTCCTCGATGTGCGTGGTGTGCTCGCCCGGCTTGGAGCGGAGCTTCAGCAGCACCTCGCGTTCGGGGTGCTTGCGTGCGTGCTGAATCAGCCGGTTCAGCAGGTACGTACGGTCCTTGCGGCTCTCGGGGACCGAGGGCTGCACGGCGAAGACGACCGTGTACGGGTCGTTCTCGCCGGAGTAGGGCTTGCCGCCGAGGAACGGCAGCGCCACCTCGGTGACCGCCGAGGCGTCGGCGCCGACCCCCTCGTACACGGCGCGGAAACGGTCGGCGTCCTGGCGCGAGTTGGCGAGGACGAGGTCCGCGCCGTGCCGCAGCAGCAGACCGTCGGCGAGCTTCTCGTAGACGACGCCGACATAGCCGGTGACGACGACGGGACGCTTCTGAAGACCCTCCCAGACCCGGCCGAGGCCGTGCAGCATCGCCTGGACGCCGCCGCCGACGAGGGCGAGGACGACGATGTCGTACGACTCCTGCTCCATGGCGCGCAGGAACTCGACGGCCGTGACCTCCCGCAGGGAGTCGGCGCGCACGCCCACTTCCGCCAGTTGGCGGGCCGTGGGTGTGGACCGTCCGCGCAGCAGGAACCCATCCAGGGCCGGGGCCATGGGGGCAACTTGCGTGTCGCCCCGCGGTCCGGCTTCGATGGACGGGCCCGGAGCGATCCGGGCCGCGGTCAGGGCACCCCATTTCCAGCGGGTGTCCGAGTCCGCGAGTACCGCGATCCGCGGGAGCTTCGTTGTACTTAGTGGCACGACACAGACGCTAGGAAGGAATTTCTAGTTGTGGCCCAACCGCATCTCAACGGAAAGTTAACAGAACATCACCGGAAGCCGAACTGGCTCGTCAAAGCCTAGAAAGTACACGGGATGCACCGTTCCGACACATCGAGTTCACCCTCCGTACAGCCATCGGCAAGTTCCGCTGCGGGGCCACCTCTTAGGGTTTCGCAGGTGCCAAAGATTTCCGTGATCGTGCCGTTCTACAACGTGCAGCAATACGCCCCGGACAACATCAGAAGTCTTCGCCTGAACGCGCGGCGCGACATCGAATTCGTCCTGGTGGACGATTATTCAAAAGATGAAACGCCCGCCATTCTCGAACGCGCGGCCGACGAACTGTCGGATGTCGCTCAGGTGCGTTACATCCGTCGCGAGGAGAACGGCGGGCTCGCCACCGCGCGCAACACCGGCCTCGACGCGGCGACGGGCGAGTACCTGACCTTCCTCGACGGCGACGACTGGCTCGCTCCGGGGTACATCGGTGAGCTGGTGGCGGCCATCGAGGAGCTGGGCTGCGACTTCGTCCGCACCGACCATGTACAGGCCACCGCCCGCGCCCGTTCCGTGCACCGGGCCCCGCACGGACGGCGAGGCGAGGTGATGAACCCGCGCGACGCCATCCTGCCCGCCGACCGCACGACCTCGGTGGACTACGCCTACGCCTGGGCCGGCGTCTACCACCGCCGGCTGCTCGACCGGGGTCTGCTGCACTTCACCGACGGACTGCGCACGGCCGAGGACCGGCCGTGGATCTGGAAGCTGCACCGCGAGGCGGAGTCGTTCGCCGTGGTGAACCTCCTCGGCGTCTTCTACCGGCGTGGAGTCGCCTCCTCCCTCACGCAGATCGGCGACGTCCGCCAGCTCGACTTCATCCGCGCCTTCGACCAGGTCGTCGAGGAGACCGCCAAGGACGCCGACACCGACCGGCTGCTGCCGAAGGCGGTACGGACGTACTGCGCGATCATCGCCCACCACCTCTCGGAGATCGACAAGTTCGAGCCGGACGTGGCCAAGCGGCTGCGGGTGATGAGCTCGGCGGCCATAAAGCGCATGCCGCAGGACGCACTCGGCGACGTACTCGACACCATGGACCTGACCCGTGCCTCCAAGCTGCGGCGGCTGCGGCGCCGGGTCACCACAGCGAAGGCGGCCGCCTGATGCCCCGTACCACCCAGATCTTCTGCGCCTCCACGCTGTACGGCGCCGCCACCCTGGCCGCCGCCCTCGAGTCCGACTGCTTCGCCGAGGCGGACCGCCGTCTGCTGCTGGTGTTCAACAACTCCGCGACGCCCGAGACCACGCCCGCCGTCGACGAGATGCCGGGCTTCGCGACGCTGCGCGAGCACTTCGACGGGGTGCTGTCCTTCAACGAGGCCATCCACCCCTTCCACCCGGGGGCCTGGGTCCCGCGCCCCGACGACCTTCCTCTTTTCGAGCGCTATCTGCGGATGCTGTGGGATCTGGGCGACGACCGGGTGGAGCTGGTCATGGAGTCCATCCAGGTCAGCCCGGCGCTGACGCTGGCCCAGATGTTCCTCGGGGCTCCCATCGACGTCTACGCCGACGGGCTGATGAGCTACGGCCCCACCCGCAACAAGATCGACCCGCTGGTCGGCACGCGCGTGCGGCGGCTGCTGCACCTGGACCTGGTGCCCGGTCTGACGCCGATGCTGCTGACCGAGTTCGACGCGCCCGCGCACGTGGTCCCGACGGACGCGTTCCTGAAGGTGCTGAGCCGGCTCGGCGGCACCGTCGCGGAGTTGCCGGCCCTGCCCGACAACGCGGCGCTGCTGCTCGGCCAGTATCTGTCCGCGCTGAACATCCTCTCCGCCCAGGAGGAGGAGGACCTGCATCTGCGGATGCTGCGGGGGGCGGTCGCCCGCGGGCACCGTTCCATCGTCTTCAAGCCGCACCCGACCGCGCCGGCCCGCTACAGCCGCGCCCTGGAGACCGAGGCCGCCGCACTCGGCGTGGACTTCACCCTCCTGGACACGCCGGTGCTCGCCGAGGTGCTGTACGAGAAGGCCCCGCCCGCACTGGTGGTCGGCTGCTTCTCGACCGCGCTGTTCACGGCCTCCGTCTTCTACGAGCTGCCGGTCGCCCGTATCGGCACCGAGCCGCTGCTGGAGCGGCTGTCGCCCTACCAGAACAGCAACCGCGTCCCCGTCGTCCTGGCCGACGCGCTGCTGCCGGACCTGGACACCGAGAAGAAGCGCGACACCCTCGCCGCGGACACGCTGACCGATCTGATCACCACGGTCGGCTTCACCCAGCAGCCGCAGATCTACTGGGCCCTGCGCCCGGCCGCGGAGCGCTATCTCTCCGACTACTACGGCCCGCGTATCCAACGCTATTTCAAGCGCAAGCGGCTCACCTCGCTCGGACTGCCCGGCGGCATCCCGGAGCGGCTGGCCTTCCTGCCCCGCAACTCCACGGCGCGACGGGTGGTGCGGCAGGCGCGTGCGCTCCGCAAGGCGGTACGCCGCTGAGCGCGAGCGCCGGAAAGCGGCGCACCGGCCCTTGAGCGGGTGGATCCCCCAACGATCCACCCGCTTTTGCCGTATGCGCCCACTCTTGCCGTACGCCCGAAATCCCGCGCCAGGGCTACCCGATTCGCCCGGATCCAGCAAAGCGCAGGTGAACAACCGGGAACGGGTAATAAAACACCGGCACGTCGTCGAGTTGATCCGCTGATTCCCTGGTGGGGCGGCATTCATGCCGCCTAGTACTCCAGCTGTAGATCGTGATCTTGCTGGCCCCGTGCCAGATCTCGGGCCGAACTGATCCCCGTCTCGATTGGTCCGGTCCGATGCGC
>NZ_JBEZLR010000079.1:0-44822 GCF_040652275.1 Streptomyces sp. NPDC048275 | reverse complement strand
GCCCCTGGCGGGGGCCTGGGGGCGGAGCCCCTGGCGGGGGTCCAGGGGGCGCAGCGCCCCTGGCGGGGGTCTGGGGGCGGAGCCCCCAGGGATGGGACGGGTAGGGGCGGCGGGGGCGAACAAACCACCCCACAGGCGCCCACCCCCTACCTCCGCAGAACCGGAGCCGTCACACGCACCGCCCCCGCGGCAGCGCCCCGCACGGACGCCCCAGCCGCCCCAAGCTGCCCGACCACCGTCGCCCCGAACGCCACCACCATCCCCGCCACCTGTACCGGCGTCAGCGCCTGCCCCAGCGCCGCCCACCCGATGACGGCCGCGGTCAGCGGCGACAGCGGGCCGAGGAAGGTGACCTGTGTCGCGGCGAGCTGCCCGATACCGCGGAACCAGAGCCAGTACGCGACCGCCGTGTTCGCCAGCGCGAGGTACAGATACCCGCCGACCGCCCGGCCGTCCAGCGCGGGCGGCGTGCCCTCGACGAGGACGGCGACCGGCACGATCAGCAGCCCACCGGCCGTCAGCTGCCAGGCGGTCAGCGCCAGCGGACCGACCCCGTCCGGCCGCCCCCACCGTTTGGTGAGCACCGTACCGGCGGACATCGACGCGGTCGCGGCGAGCGCGGCGAGGACGCCCACCGGATCGAGCGCGTCCGCCGCCTTCAGGACGACGAGGCTGACGCCGAGGGCCGCGGCGATGCCGGTGAGGAGCGTACGGAGGGTCGGGCGGTCGCCGAGCAGCAGCGCCGCGAGCCCCGCGACGAACAGCGGCCCGACCGAGCCGACGACCGCCGCCAGGCCGCCGGGCAGCCGGTACGCGGAGAGGAACAGCAGCGGGAAGAAGGCGCCGATGTTCAGCGCGCCCAGCGTCGTCGCCTTCCACCACCAGGCGCCGCGCGGCAGCACCCGGGCCAACACGAGGAGCAACAGCCCGGCGGGCAGGGCGCGCATCACCCCGGTGAACAGGGGCCGGTCGGCGGGGAGGAACTCGCTGGTGACGGCGTAGGTGCTGCCCCAGGAGATGGGGGCCAGCGCGGTGAGGGCTATGAGGGTGGGTCGATTGACAGCCATGAAAACTAACTTAGCAGCAAGCTACTTATAACTAAGTCGCTTAGCACTCACCCACTTCCCATCAAGCTACTTTCTTGCGAGCTACCCGACCACGGGCGGATACTCACCCCCATGAGCACGAGCACCCCGAAGGACCCCGTCGACGCGATCATCGAGCAGTGGGCCACCGTGCGGCCGGACCTCGACACCGCCGCGATGGAGGTCTTCGGACGGATCTACCGGCTTGCCCGCACGATGGGCGACCGGATGGAGAAGGCGTACGCGCCGTACGGCATCTCGCGCGGGGAGTTCGACGTGCTGGCGACCCTGCGCCGCTCGGATGCCCCGTACGCGCTCTCGCCCCGGCAGCTCTCGGCGACGCTGATGCTCACCACCGGCGGGATGACCGGGCGCCTGGACAAGCTGGAGCGCGCGGGGCTGCTGCGGCGGTCCCCCGACCCGCACGACCGGCGCGGACTCCAGGTGACGCTCACCGACAAGGGGCTGCGGCTCATCGACGAGGCGGTCGGTGCGGGACTCGCCGTCCAGACGGCGGCCCTGGCCCACCTGGACGAGAAGCAGGCCGACCAACTGGCCGCCCTGTTGCGCGAGTTGCTCGTCGGAGCCGGAGCTGACGCCGGCTCCTGACGTCGACCGGAGCTCTCACCGTCGTATCTCACAGCGCCGAGCACCTGTCGGAGGCACCCAGGAAAACACGTCGAGGGAGCCCGCGCACCCGGTGGATGCGCGGACTCCCTCGACGGAGCGATGGAGGAGAGGGCCGGAATGAGCCCTCCGGGATCAGCCCCGCTTCTGGCCGAGCTGCTTGTCGGACTTGTCGAGGACCATCACGAGACCCGCGATGACCAGGAACAGCACGATCGGCGCGGCGACGTAGAGACCGAGCGTGTCGATCACGCTCAGGCCCGGACCGGGGTCGTCACCGTCGTCGGGCGTCACCGCGAGCGCGGGGGACGACATGAGCAGCATCATCAGCGTCGTACCGGAAGCCAGGGCGCCGGCGCGCAGGGCGTTCTTCTTGTCCACGGTGCAAACGTAGCGAACACCTAAACGAGCCGCGCGCCCGGGGTGCCGTACGGACGCATCACGAGGTGCCCTACACCGACGTCAGCGCGCCGCGCGACCACCGCCACCGCCCCCGCCACCGCCCCCTCCATCACCCGCACGCGCCCGCACCCGCGCCCGCAGCACCTCGATCAGCGCATGCAGCCGCGGTGACGCGGCCAGTTCCTCCAGCGTCACCGGGCGACCGTCCGCGTCGGCGATGGGCAGCCGCCAGTTCGGATACTGGTCCCAGGTGCCCGGCAGGTTCTGCGGGCGGCGGTCGCCGACCGCGTCCGGGAGCCAGACGCCGATCATGCGGGCGGGCGTACGCAGCAGGAACCGGTGCACGGCCTGGATCTCGGCCTCCTCCAGCACCGCCGAGCCACCACCGCCCCCGCGGCCCGCACCGTGCAGCAGCCCGAGCCGGGCGAACACCGCCAGCCACTCCCCCGTCTCCGCCGCGGCCGCGGCCCGCTCCTCCTCCAGGGAACCGGTCAACAGGCCGAGCCGGTCGCGGAGTTCGACGTGGTCGCCGCTGAACCGGGACGCGGTGGGTGGCAGGTCGTGGGTGGTGGCGGTGGCCAGGCAGTCGGCACGCCAGCGCTCGGGGGGAAGGGGCAGTCCGTCGCCGTCCCAGTCACGTTCGAACCACAGCACCGACGTGCCGAGCACCCCGCGCTCCTGCAGCGTCTCGCGCACCCCCGGCTCCACGGTGCCGAGGTCCTCGCCGATCACCAGGGCCCCTGCCCGCGAGGCCTCCAGGGTCAGGATCGCGAGCATCGCCTCGGCGTCGTAACGGACGTACGTCCCCTCCGTGGGCGGCTGCCCCTGCGGGACCCACCAGAGCCGGAACAGACCCATGACGTGGTCGATGCGCAGGGCGCCCGCGTAGCGGAAGAGGGCGCGCAGGAGGTGGCGGTAGGGCGCGTAGCCCGAGGCGGCCAGCCGGTCCGGGCGCCAGGGCGGCAGGCCCCAGTCCTGACCGCGCGCGTTGAAGGCGTCCGGGGGCGCGCCCACCGACATGCCCGCCGCGAAGTACTCCTGCTGCGCCCAGGCGTCGGCCCCGCCCGGGTGCACCCCGACCGCGAGATCGTGCACGAGCCCCACCGCCATCCCCGCGTCACGCGCGGATCTCTGCGCGGTGGCGAGCTGGGCGTCGGTGAGCCAGGCGAGCCGACTGTGGAAGTCGACGCGGTCCATCAACTCGCCCCGGGCACGGGCGGTTTCGGGCGAGCGGGGGTCGCGCAGGCCCGCGGGCCAGCGCTGCCACTCGGAGCCGTACACCTCGGCGAGCGCGCACCAGGTGACATGGTCCTCCAGCGCCTCGCCCTCCTGCGCGAGGAAATCGGCGTACGCGGCCCGCCGCCCTGGCCCGAGCGGCACCGCGCGCACCAGTTCCAACGCCTCGCGCTTGAGCTCCCACACGGCGTCGCGGTCGATCAACGCGCCCTTGTCCAGCACGGACTCACGCAGTCGCGCGGCACGCTCCAGCAGCGCCCGCACCCGGCCCGGGTCGTCGACGTAGGCGAACTCGGGAATGTCCTCGACCCGCAGATGCACCGGGTCGGGGAAGCGGCGGGAGGAGGGCCGGTACGGGGAGGGGTCGGTGGGGGCGCCGAGTACGGCCGCGTGCAAGGGGTTGACCTGCACGAATCCGGCGCCGAGGGCGCGGCCCGCCCAGGCGGTCAGCTCGGCGAGGTCACCGAGGTCGCCCATGCCCCAGGAGCGGTGGGACAGGAGCGAGTAGAGCTGGACGAGGAGTCCGTACGTGCGTCCGGGCGGCGCGGGCAGCCGGGCGGGGGCGGCGACGAGGTGGACGTCGGCGGTGCGGCCGTCGGGGGCGGTGGCGTGCAACGCGTGTACGCCGGGCGGGAGTTGTTCGGCCGAGGCGCGGGTCTCGCCCTGTTCGGTGGTGATGCGCAGGCGGGTGCCGTCCGGCAGCGCGGCCAGTTCGGCGGGCGTGCTGCCGCCCCAGCACACCACCGTCGGCGACAGCAGCCGCTCCCGCGTCTCGCTCTCCCGGGCGGCGAGGGCCACGCCAACGGCGTCCGGCGTGCTCGCGTCGACGCCGAGCGCAGCCAGGGCCGCGACGACCGCGCCGTCGGCGGCAGCGACCGTACGGTCCGGGGAGGGGCTGTAGGAGGTGGCGACGCCGTGCAGCTCGGCGAGCCGGGACAGCGGTGTGTCCCGAGGGCCGTCGGACGGGCGAGATGCCATCTAGACCCCCGACACGTCCGCGCCGGCACCGGCGGAACTGGGCTCGCTGGTCAGGTGCGCGGCGTCGGCCAGCGGTGGCTCGCTGGTCAGCGGCTCGGCGTCGGGGAGGGGAGGTTCGCTGGTCAGCGGCGGCTCGGCGCAGGCGCCCTCCGCGCTGTAGCTGCCGAAGATACAGACATCGGGCACGGCGGAAGGCTCCGCCGGGGGTTTGGAAAGGGCCGAGAGCAGAAGGTGTGCCGATGCGGCCACGGGGGTCTCCTTGTCGTCGTACGGCTGGAAGCGGGTTACCGCAGCCCTACCCAACGGGCGCGACGGCAGACGTACACGGACGAACAACGTGCTTGTGGTCACACTTCCGGTCACTCCTCCGGTCACACTTCCGATCACGCTTCCGGTCCCGTCTCCGCCGGTGACGAGACCCCGGGCTCCCCGGCCGCCGCGGCATTTTCAGAGATTTCCCGGCTCACTATTCACTCAGTACATATATCCAGTGCATACTGATCTTCATGAGCACCCGTCACATCCTGTTGGGGCTGCTCGCCGGAGGTCCGAACCACGGCTATGACCTCAAGCGACGGCACGACGAACGCTTCCCGCAAGCACGACCGCTGGCCTACGGGCAGGTCTACACGACCTTGCAGCGCTTGGTCCGCGACGGTCTCGCCGAAGTCGAGGGAACCGACTCGGACGGCGGTCCGGAGCGCACGATGTACCGCTCCACCGGCGACGGAACCCGTGAACTGGCCCGATGGACCGGGGAGATCACTCCACCGGCACCCTTCGTGGCGAACGAGATCTTCGCCAAGGTCGTCGTCGGAATCCTCGCCTCGACGGACGCCGCCGGCTATCTGCGGGCGCAACGCGCCGCGCACATGGCGCGGATGCGCGAGCTGACCGCGGTGAAGACGGCCCCCGGCGCCGATCTCGCGACCGTACTGTCCGCCGACTACGCCCTCACCCACCTCGACGCCGATCTCCGCTGGATGGACACCACCGCGGCCCGGCTCACCACTCTGACCGCGGAGGTCGACGCAGCATGAGCAGCAGTACCAGCAGCACCACCAGCGGTGCCGGCAGTCCAGTGCTGACAGCCCGCGACCTCGTCAAGACGCACGGCTCCACCCCGGCGCTGCGCGGCGCCTCACTGGAACTGCGCACGGGCGAGATCCTGGCTGTCACCGGGGCCAGCGGCAGCGGCAAGTCCACGCTGCTGCACTGTCTGGCAGGCATCGTCCACCCCGACGAAGGCTCGGTGGACTACCGGGGCGAACGCCTCGACAGGCTTCCCGAGAATCAGCTCAGCGCGCTGCGCCGTACCGACTTCGGCGTGGTCTTCCAGTTCGGGCAGCTGATCCCGGAGCTGACCGCGCTCGACAACGTGGCGCTGCCCCTGCTGCTCGCGGGGGCCTCGCGCCCCGCCGCCCAGGAGCGCGCGGGCGAGTGGCTGGAGCGGTTCGGCGTACGCGGGCAGGAGTCGTTGCGGCCCGGCGAGATGAGCGGCGGCCAGGCCCAGCGGGTGTCGCTGGCGCGGGCGCTGGTGACCGGCCCGAAAGTCGTCTTCGCGGACGAACCGACCGGCGCGCTGGACTCGCTCGCCGGCGAGCAGGTCATGACCGCTCTGGCGCATACCGCCCGCGAGTCCGGCATCTCCGTGCTGCTGATCACCCATGACGCCCGGGTAGCGGCGTACGCGGACCGCGAGGTGGCGCTGCGGGACGGGGTCGTGGTCGACGACGCGGCGGACGCCCTTGCGGCCGAGACCTCCGTGGAGGCGTCCCGATGAAGACCGAACTCCGGCTCGCACTGTTGCTGACCCGCGGTTCCGACCGGCGGGAGTGGTGGCGGGTCACGCTGACGGCGGTGGGCGCGGGGCTCGCCACCGGCTTCGGCCTGGCGGCGGTCGCGGTCGCCTCGCTCCAGGGGCAGTACCACGTGTCCCTCGCCGCCGGCCTGCTGGAGCAGCCGGGCGAGCGCTCGGGCATCGTCCTCACGCTGCTGCTCCTGCTGGTCCCGGTGCTGGGCTTCCTCGGGCAGTGCGCCCGCATCGGTGCCGTGCACCGCGATCGACGGCTGGCCGGGCTGCGGCTGGCGGGGGCCTCGGTGGGCCAGGTGCGGCGGATCGCCGCGCTGGAGGCGGGGCTCGCCTGCCTCGCGGGCTCGGCGGTCGCCACGGTCTTCTCCGCCCTGCTCCTGCTGCGTGAGTGGCAGCGCCCGCCCGGCATCGTCTGGGCCGGGTTCGCGCTGATCGCGGTCGCCGTTCCCGTGCTGGGTGCGCTGGTGAGCACGCTCGCGCTGCGCCGCGTGGTCGCCTCGCCGCTGGGCTGGGTGCGGCGGGTGCGCCCGAGCGGCGGCCGGGGACCGGGCCCCGCGTTCCTGGGGGCGGTACTGGTGATCCTGGTCATGGGGCTCCTCATGACCAGGGACAGCCTCCGCGGGTACACCACGGCTCCGCTGCTCGTCTTCACCGTGGTGATCCTCACCGGCATGGGCGCCGTATGGCTGACCGGCGCCACCGCCCGGCTCACGGGCCGCTCCCTCGCGGCCCGCACCGGAAACCCGGCGACGCTGATCGCGGCGGAACGCCTGCGCGACGATCCGTGGGCCGCCGCCCGCACCCACGCGGCGGTGCTGCTGGTGACCGTCGTGGGAACCGGCTTCGTGGGCATCCAGCAGGTACTGCTCGACGAACTGTACGGACGCAGTCCCGAGTCCCGCGCCGAGAACATGTCCTTCTACACCACCGGCGTCGGCCTCACCGGCGCCGCCATCCTGGTCGCCCTCGCGATCACCCTCTCCGGCCTCGCCGTGGGCACCGCCGAGTCCCTGGCCACCCGCCGCCGGGGGCTGGCCGCGCAGGCCGCCGCCGGGGTGCCGCACGCCGTACTGGGCCGGGCGCTGCTCCTGGAGACCGCCCTGCCGCTTGCTCCCGCCGTCGCGCTGGCCGGCGTCGGAGGACTGGCCATCAGCACCGGCTACGCCTCGTTCGCCGACGGCGGCGGATCGGTGCCGCTGCTCCCGCTGCTGGTGCCCGTGGCCGTCTACGCGGCCTGTCTGCTGGCCGCGGCCAGCTCGCTGCCGCTGCTGCGGCGCTCCGTCCACCCGGCGGAGCTGCGCTACACCTGACCTGCGGGCACGACCGGCTCCCCGGGAGGCACGGGGGTCCTCCTGGGGAGCCGGAACGGGGTGGCGGGGCCGTACGACACACCACGTCAGGTGGGCCGTACGACGCAACACGAAGGCCCGGATCGTCAGGCAGAAATGCCGTCGATCCGGGCCATCGCATCCTCCGCGCCGTACGGCTGCAAGTACGGCAGCCAGCGCGGGTCCCTATGCCCCGTTCCGATGATGCGCCAGGCGAGCCCCGTCGGCGGGGCGGGTTTATGGCGCAGGCGCCAGCCGATCTCGACCAGGTGACGGTCGGCCTTGGTGTGGTTGCAGCGGCGGCATGACGCCACCACGTTGTCCCAGGCGTGCTGACCCCCGCGACTGCGCGGGATGACGTGGTCGACGCTGGTTGCGACGCCACCGCAATACATGCACCGGCCGCCGTCGCGGGCGAAGAGTGCCCGTCGGGTCAGCGGAACGGGCCCCCGATAAGGGACCCGTACGAACCTCTTCAGCCGGACCACGCTGGGTGCGGGGACAGTAACGGTCGCGCTATGCATGAAGGCGCCGGATTCCTCCAAGGAGACTGCCTTGTTCTCCAGGACGAGGACGAGCGCGCGGCGGAGCGGTACGACGCCGAGTGGCTCGTACGACGCATTGAGGACCAGGACATGCGGCACGGATGCCTCCTTGTACGCCGGCGGCGCGTGGCTCGCGCCGGGACGATCTGCAGCCAGTCTCTCCTCTTGCCTGGTGGAAGCGCCACCATGTCCCGGTAACGGGCTGGGAGTGTTTTCGACCACACCCCCTTCATCCCCACGTGAGTACGGTCTCTCCCTCGAACATTGCAACGATCCACACACGATGCCCCGTTAGTGTGGTGGTTCTGCCCGTTGGTGCCCTCACATGTCCCCATGCCTCGGGCGGACCGCTACGCCTGGAGGTACCTGCCGTGTTCTCGACCGTCCTGCGGGCCGCAGGGTCAACCCCGTCGCCGTCCCCCTCGGCGACCGACCCTTCGGTCCCCTCGCTTCAGGACGCCCAGGAAAGCGCGAACAACGCCGCGAGCTGGGTCGAGCAGAACTGGTCCACGTGGCTGGCGATCGGCCTGCGCGTGCTGCTGATCCTGGTGATCGCGGCGGTACTGAGAGTGGCGGTCCGGCGGGCGATCACCAAGCTCATAGAACGGATGAACCGCACGGCCCAGGCGGTCGACGGCACCGCGCTCGGCGGTCTGCTGGTGAACGTGGAGCGCCGCCGCCAGCGCTCCCAGGCCATCGGTTCGGTCCTGCGCTCGGTCGCCTCCTTCCTGATCATGGGCACGGCCTCGCTGATGGTCCTCGGCACGTTCGAGATCGACCTGGCCCCGCTGCTGGCCTCCGCCGGTGTCGCGGGCGTCGCGATCGGTTTCGGCGCCCGCAACCTGGTCACGGACTTCCTCTCCGGCGTCTTCATGATCCTTGAGGACCAGTACGGCGTCGGCGACTCGATCGACGCGGGCGTCGCCTCCGGCGAGGTGATCGAGGTGGGCCTGCGCGTCACCAAGCTCCGTGGCGACAACGGCGAGATCTGGTACGTCCGCAACGGCGAGGTCAAGCGGATCGGCAACCTCTCCCAGGGCTGGTCCACCGCCGGGGTCGACGTGACCGTCCGCCCGTCCGAGGACCTGGACAAGGTGAAGGCCACCATCAACGAGGTCGCCGGGCGAATGAGCAAGGAAGAGCCCTGGAACGAGCGCCTCTGGGGCCCGATCGAGATCCTCGGCCTCGACAGCGTCCTCCTCGACTCGATGGTCGTGCGCGTCTCGGCAAAGACGATGCCCGGCAAGTCCCTGCTGGTCGAGCGTGAGCTGCGCTGGCGCATCAAGTACGCCTTCGACGCGGAGGGCATCCGCATCGTCGGCGGAATCCCGGCCCAGTCGGCGGACGAGCCGGCCGCGGACCCGACCGCGGGCATGTCGGCCCCGTCGGCCTTCGCCAACACCTCCTCACCCCAGTCGGCGGCGGCTTCGCCCCTGACTCCGCCGAGTACGACGAAGTAGGACGGCTCACGAGGGAGGCGGCACCCGGGGATCCGGGGGCCGCCTCTTGGCGTGTGCGGGGAGGAACGGAACGGTTCAGCACGCTCGTTCGAGTGAGAGCTCCGGCCTTCGGGCGAGGCGCGCCGTCCGACCGCCCCATGGTTCTTCCGAGGCACCCGAGGCGAGCGCCTCGCACCAGCACGACGAGGAGAACCTTGATGAGCACCATCGTCATCGCGAAACCGGGCACGGATCCCCTGCAAGACCCCATCGACCTGCTGATCGCCTTCGAGGAAGCGAGCGCGGCACCGATTCGACCCGAGTACGTCGAGGAGACGGTCGTCGTGCCGCGACTGGCGGATGACGGACACAACCACGGAGCCGGCGAACTGAGCTACCAGCTTCACGCCGCAGGATGCGTCCACACAGGGACGGGCAACGGCTACCGAGCCGCCGATGAGGACGCCGACACCACGGCTCTGCTCATCCCGGACTTCTACGTCCTCCACCGCGACCCGACCGAAGCCGACAAGTCTTACCGAAAGACCTACAAGGGTTGGTATCCCATCGACATGATCGCCTTGGTCGGCGAGGTCACCTCCACCCATCACTGGACGGACACCGGCCCCAAGCTCCGCACCTACGCCGCCGCCGGCGTCCCCGTCTACGTCCTGATCAACCGCCGCGCGAAAACAGCCCACTGCTACACCGAACCGATCACCCCCGGCGACGACCCGACCGAGGCGTACTACGACTCCGAGATCAAGGTCGACCTGGGCAAGCCGTTGCCGCTGCCCGTCCCGTACCCGACGCTCGAGACGGCTGCCTTCCTGGAGGCGGAGGAGTAACCGTCCAGTCGCCTCCCGGCGGCTTCTCGTCATACGGCTGGAAGCCGTCACCCGAACCAGCTCACCTGCACCACCACGATCCGCTCGCCCCGCACGTCCGTCAGATACGTGAGCATGAGCAGTCCCCTGCTCTCGGTCCGCACGCCCGGCCCCGGGCCGGTGTAGGCGGCTCCCTCCAGGAAGACCATGGACTCACGTACGGCGATCTCATTGGCCAAGCGCTCAGCCTCGGCCCGCGCCGCCTCCGGGAACCCGTCCAGCAGATCGTCCTGGAACGGCTCCCAGTGCCAGTCAGCCACCGGCAACCTCACGATGCGCGGCGCGCACGATCTCGCCGGCTTCGCGAATCGCACGGTCCCGTGCGGCCGGATCCGGGCTACTGATCGCCCGCTCCGCCGCGTGCAGACGGCGTGCGGTCTCCGGGTGCCGCTCGATCTCGACGACAACACCCCATTCCCGGTAGAACATCCGGATCGGTACGACGCTGTCCTCGTCGCCCGCCCGGACGAAAGCCTTCTGGAGGTCCTCGAAAAATTCGGGGAGCCGGGACGGCGCGACAGTCGCCACAGCCTGGCGCAGTGCCGGGAGTGTGAGCTCGGGCCGGGGAATGAGCGGACCGTCCCCGTCCGCGTACGGCATGGTCATCGGCCGTCCCTTCCGCTCGTCCAGCGCCCTCACGGCACGTGCCCACGCTAGCGCCATTCCCGTCGCTCCTCCGCACCCGCGAGCAGATCCCACTCCGCGTACACCGTCTTGCCGACGCTCCGAGGCTCGCACCCCCAGCGATGGGCCAGCACCCCGACGATTAACAGTCCCCGCCCGAACTGATCGGTGCCCTCCGCTGCCCGCGGGCACGGCAGCCGCTCTCCGCGCGGGTCACTCACCTCGGCCCGGAGTACGGATTCGGTGGCCGTGATGCGTACGCCAATGAGTCGGTCCCGGAGACTGCCATGCAGCAGGGCGTTGGTCATCAGCTCGGAAACGACGAGGGCGACGTCTCCGGCGAGGGCGGGGTGCCCCCACTCCGTGACGAGCCGTGCGGCTCTGTGGCGGCCGAGGGTGACACTGCCAGCGAGCGGGGTGTAGTTGAGACGGTCCTCGTGGAGGACGGGTGGGGCATCGGCCATAGGGACACGCACCTCTCTGTGCGATCGGGATCACCAAGCGGATCCGCTGCGTAATCCATTGCGCACTGAAAGTAGCGGCCTGTTCTTCTCGGGGGCAATCGGTTCGGGGAAGTTATTCCCCAAAGAGTGGAGGTGGTCGACTCTGTGACCCTTGCGGGACAGACTGTGACCGTGAAGCGATCGACCCAACCCGCAAGCAACCGGGCGTCAACTGTCCTTGGCCGCAGACTCGGTGGCGAACTCCTGCGTTTGCGTGACGCGGCAGGCAAAACCCAGCAGCAGGCCGCCGAGTCCATCAACGCGACCGGCACCAAGATCGTGAAGATGGAGCGCGGCTGGGTGCCGATGCGGGACCCGGACATCCGGGTGCTGTGCGAGTTCTACGGCGCCGAGGACCGCAAAGCAGTGGCGCGGCTCCTGGACTTGGCCAGGCTGGACCGCGAACGGCGCAAGGCCAAGGGATGGTGGCAGCACTCGCCTCATCCGGGCACACTGTCCGAGTACATCGCACTCGAGGACGCCGCGAGCCGAGTGCGTACCTGGCAACTTTCCCTTGTTCCCGGCCTGTTCCAGACCGCGGAGTACGCCCGCGCGCTGGCAGTCACCGAAGGCGTGGGCGTTTGGGAGGACCCCGACGAGATCGAGCGACTCGTCGAGATCCGTATGCGCCGCCAAGCACGTCTGCACGACGAGCGCCCGCTCCAGGTCTACGCCGTCACCTGGGAAGCAGCACTACGGCAGTTGATCGGCGGCCCCAGCACGATGCGCGCCCAACTGGAGCGACTGCTGGAGGTGACCAAATTGCCGAACGTACGCCTGCAAGTACTGCCGTTCCACGCGGGCGGACACCCTTGCATCCCAGGCCCGTTCACCATCGTCTCGTTCGCCGAAGCCGAGGCCGTGGACGTGGTCCATGCTGACACCATCGCATCTACTGTATGGATGGAAAACGAGGCCGAGAGCGCCGCGTACAGCACGTTCTTCGAACGTACGGCGCGGCTGAGCCTCGCCCAGCACGACTCAGCCCTGCTGATCGACGCCATCCGCCAGGAGATCTGACCCATGAACAAGTTCGACTTCGTCAAATCCACCTACAGCAGCACCGCTGGCGAATGCGTCGAAGTCGCCCGCAACATCCCCGGCACCATAGCCATCCGCGACTCCAAGACACCCGACGGCCCGATACTCCGCCTCACCCCGACCGCCTGGGCGTACTTCGCCGCGCGGGTCCTCCCGCACTCGGACGTCAGCTGATCCGCTCGCGCCCCGTCGCGAAGAACTTCCCCACGTAAGAGTCGGCAGGCAGGTCGCTCTCCCGCATGAGGGAGAAGACCTCTGCCCCCTCCCCCGGCACCCCGTCCATCCGGAACGACTCGGCGAAGCCGGTGTACTCGGTGTCCTCCAGTGCCGCGCAGTACTCCAGCGCCTCGGCCTCCGCACGGCCGATCGCCTCGTCCGGCGAGCCGGCGGTCCACAGCGTCACGCGCTCCTCATAGACACCCAGGTCACGATGGCGGAACACGCAGCGAACGCCGTACCACGACAGGTCATCCACGTGAGTTCTCCAGTTCCCCCGGTGTGGACACCGCGCCCACCAGTCCCCCCACCCGGGCGATCTGGCACACGGCGACGAAGGACGCTCCCCTGCGCAGTCCCGCCACCCCCCAGTTGCCCTCTCCGTCCCTGAGGTCGAGCAGGACGGTGCCCGAACCCGCGTCGAAGACGAGCGACCCCCAGACGGACGACTCGGAACGGCCCGGCCGCCACCTGAACCGGATCTCCTCCTGGCCCTTCTCGGCAACGAGGAACACCCGCTCCGAGGCGGTCAGTTCACTGCGGACCCGCTCCAGCCACCCGTCCGCCACAGCCGCCGGACGCAGCAGATGCGTCTGCCTCTCCTTCAGCACTTGGGCAGAGAACTCGAGACCCGCGCCACGGGCCCGCCTCCTCAGTGACAGCCATCCCAGCGCCGCCCATACGAGACTGACGACTCCCCACGCCAGCAGACTGGAGCCCACGTCCTCGCCCAGGCTCGCCCACGAGAACCCGTCCTGCCAGAGCGCGATGATCAACTGGGTGCCCACCAGGGGGCCGCACAGAACCACGGCCGACCGCCAGCAACCCATCAGCAGTCTCAGGTGCGCCATCACGAATCCCCGCCCTCCCCGTCCCCCTCGGGACGGGCCATGTCGTAGGCCTCGCAGGACAGCGAGGCGCAGGACGATGCGGAAGTCACCTTGGAGCTCCCCCTCGGAACCGAACGGTTCTCGCCATCACCGCCCCATACCAAACGGTTCACCTTCATGCGGCGGATCATAGGAACCCGATCCTGTGAAGATGACGGAAAAGCTGCCCGGTCACCGTCACGCGGCGCGGCCACGCCACCGTCCCCACCAGGACGGATCGTCACAAAGCCTGCCCCCCTGCCCCACCCGCACGCCGACCGATCGTGACGAAGCCGTGATGGGCGTGGACCACGCTCCTGGCGCACCGCCACCCCGGCAGCAGAATTAATCCCCTTCACATGCCCCCCGCATTCCAGCCACATCCGCAACCGTCTACTGTCACCCCAACAGCGCGCCCTTGTTCTGGAGCTCAACGCCCAGGGGCCCGCTTCGAATGTGGGGAATTCATGCGCAAGTTCGCCATAGGCACCGTCGTGTCCGGTGCCCTGGCTCTGTCCGCCCTGGCCGTGCCGTCCGCGTCGGCCACCACGCCGGACCTCACCTTCTCCAACGTGGTGGTGAACAGCGGCAAGGCGATCGTCGTCGGCACCACCGCCACGGTGAACATCCCGATCACGTACACCCTGACCCGCCCTGCCGACCTCGTCGTCGACTACAAGACGACGGCCGTGGGCATCGCCCTCTACCGCGGCGCCTCCCTCTCGAGGATGCAGAACGAGATGGAGCCCGTGGACGCCCCGACCTGCACCGCGACGGCGACGACCGACACCACGGTGACGGAGTCCTGCACGGAGGTCATCGCCCTCGACCCGCAGGAATACCTGTACGAGGCGGCGGACGCCACCACCTGGAAGGTCGCCGGCTTCTACGGTCGCATGGAGCAGGACGTCGACGACTCCGACGACCACATCAGCCTCGACTACAGCTACGACCTGTGGGGCGGACTCGGCACCGCCCAGATCAAGCGCGCCGCCAAGCTCACGGTCAACGCCACCCCGGAGCCGGTGAAGAAGGGCCAGACCCTCACCGTCAAGGGCACGCTGACCCGCGCCAACTGGGCGACGGGCACCTACTCCGGCTACAAGGACCAGAAGGTCACGCTTCAGTTCAAGGCCAAGAACGCCACGGCGTACACCACGGTCAAGACGGTGACCTCCGGCACCTCCGGCGCCCTCTCCACCACCGTCAAGGCCTCCGCCGACGGCACCTACCGCTACAACTTCGCCGGTACGTCCACCACGGGCGCGAAGGCCGCCACGGGCGACTACGTCGACGTGAAGTAAACAATCCCGAGGCCGCTCTCAGGCCTCAAGTGGCCCCCGCAGCACGCACATTCGTCGCTGCGGGGGCCGAGTTCTTCCCCCACCACTCGACCGGGCGCCCCGGCACGAAGCCGGCCGCCAGGGCTTGACCGGCCCTCGCGCGCGCCCAGGTTACGAGTTGATTGCCTGCCCCGCCTCCCATTGACGCCCCCGCCAACCCCGGCCTACGTTCCTCCATCAATAGGAAACCTTCCTAACAGTGATCGCGGTGGACTCCCCGGCAGCCACACTGAAAAGCTGGGCGGTCGAGAGGCAGGTGCAGACACCCATGGCAGGATCCGCCGGAACGCCGGGAACGGGCACTCCGGGAATCGGCACCCCGGGAACCGGCAGCACTCCAGGAGCCGGCACACCCGGCACCCCCCGCGTCCTGCGCGCCATGAACGACCGCGCCGCCCTGGACCTCCTCCTCGCCCACGGCCCCCTCTCAAGAACCCGGATCGGGAAGCTCACCGGGCTGTCCAAGCCCACCGCCTCCCAGCTCCTCGCCCGCCTGGAAGCCGCCGGGCTCGTGCTCGCGACCGGCACCAGCGAGGGGCGTCCGGGCCCCAACGCCCAGCTGTACGAGGTCGATCCGGGCGCCGCCCACGCGGCCGGCCTGGACGTCACTCCCGAGCGCATCCTCGCCGCCGTCGCCGATGTGACGGGGCGGACCGTGGGTGAGTACGAGCTGCCCACACCAGGGCGACGCCCCGCACAGCCCGTCGTACGCCAGGTCACCGACGCCCTCGACGGCGCGGTGAAGGCGGCAGGGCTGACCAGGGGCGACATCCATCGGCTCGTCGTCGGGACGCCCGGCGCCTTCGATCCCAACACCGGGCGGCTGCGCTACGCCTCGCACCTGCCCGGCTGGCACTCCCCGAGCCTCCTCGACGAGCTCGCGGCGGCCCTGCCCATGCCGGTCGAGTACGAGAACGACGTCAACCTCGTGGCCCTCGCCGAGCAGCGGCTCGGCGCGGCGCGCGGGCACGACGACTTCGTGCTGCTGTGGAACGAGGGCGGTCTCGGTGCCGCCCTCGTGCTCGGCGGACGCCTGCACCGCGGCTGGACCGGCGGCGCCGGTGAGGTCGGATTCCTGCCGGTGCCCGGCACACCCCTCGTACGGCAGGTGACCCGGGCCAACAGCGGTGGCTACCAGGAGCTCGCCGGCTCCCAGGCCATCCCCAAACTCGCCCGCGAACTGGGCATCAAGCCCCTGCCCACCGGGCCCCACGCCGAGGTCGCCGCCGCCCTCGTCGCCCAGGCCGCCGCCCGCAACGAAGGCCCGCACCGCAAGCTCCTGGAGACCTACGCGACCGGCCTCGCCACCGGTCTCGCCTCCCTCGTCTCGGTGCTCGACCCCGAACTCGTCGTGCTCAGCGGCACCTCGCTCACCGCGGGCGGCGAACCGTTGCGCGCCCTGGTCCAGGCCGAGTTGGAGGAGCTGGCCGCGTCCCGGCCGCGCCTCGTGGTCGGCGACGTACACGAACACCCCGTGCTACGCGGCGCGTTGGAGAGTGCGCTGGCAGCCACCCGCGACGAGGCCTTCGACACCTCCCGCTGAAGTCCCCCTCCCCTCCCCCTTGCCCTTCTCCTCAATCCGTCCTCACCCCCTTCGCCTGAGTCCCGCCTGTCCAAGGGAGACCCCGTCATGCCCGGAATGCCCCAGAAGGTGGCCACAGCGCTCGCCGCCTCCGCCTCCATAGCCCTCCTCGCCACCGCCTGTACCGGCCAGTCCTCCTCCGGTGCGGACGACGACGCCTCCAAGGACACGACGATCAACTTCTGGCACGCCTGGAGCGCGCCCAGCGAGACCAAAGCCGTGAAGTCACTGATCGCCGGATTCGAGAAGGCGCACCCCAACATTCACGTCAACATCGTCGCCAACATGACCGACGACAAGATCAATCAGGCGTTGCGCGCGGGCGGCGACAAGGCACCCGATGTCATCTCCTCCTTCACCACCAACAACGTGGGCAGGTTCTGTTCCTCCGGCGCCCTCGTCGATCTCAACCCCTTCTTCGAGAAGGCGGATATCGACCCGGAGACGACCTTCCCGAAGGCGATGAACGAATACACCCAGTTCGAAGGAGACCGCTGCTCGGTGCCGCTGCTCGGTGACGCGTACGGGCTCTACTACAACAAGACCGCCTTCAAGAAGGCCGGGATCACCAGCCCCCCGAAGACCTGGTCCGAATTCGAGACCGCCGCGAAGAAGTTGACGATCACCAAGGGCAACAGCTACTCCCAGCTCGGATTCATGCCGAACTACCACGGCTGGGAGTCCACCACCGACCACTACTTCGGCCAGTTCTCACCGACGTACTTCGACAAGAACGGCAAGTCGAACCTCGCCGACGACCCCGCCTTCGAAGCGGGATTCACCCTCCAGAAGAAACTCGTCGACGAACTCGGCGGCTACCGCAAGCTGGAGACGTACCGCTCCAAGCTCGGCGACGAATGGGGTCCCAAGCACCCCTTCCACACCGGTCAGGTCGCCATGCAGATGGACGGCGAGTGGCGGCTCGGCATGGCCGAGGAGGCGGGGACCGACTTCGAGATCGGCGTCGCCCCGCTGCCCGTGCCCGACGACCAGGCGGACCAGTACGGCAAGGGCTACATCACCGGCACCATCGCGGGCATCGCGGCCACCAGCAAGAAGCAGAACGCGGCCTGGGAACTGGTGAAATACATGACGACGGACACCGACGCCGTCGTCGGTTTCGCCAACGCCATTCACAATGTCCCGTCCACGCTCGCGGCGCTCAAGTCACCGAAGCTGAACTACGACCCGCGCTTCAAGACCTTCCTGGACATCGCCTCCGACCCGAATTCGACGACGACTCCCGCGTCGATCAACGGCGGTACGTACCTCGTGACGATCCAGCAACTCGGATACGACTACGAGAGCGGCAAGGAAAAGGATCTGAAGGCGGGGCTGAAGAAAGCCGCCGCACAGATCGACACGGACATCGCGCAGGCGAAGTAGCCCACCGCCATGAGCACCGCGTACACCCTGCGCGCCAAGCGCCGCCGCTCGGCGCTTCGGACACTCGCCTTCATGTCGCCCTGGTTGATCGGATTCACGGTCTTCTTCGCCTACCCGCTGCTCTCGACCGTCTATTTCTCCTTCATGCACTACGACGGTTTCCAGCCGCCGACCTGGAGCGGAACGAAGAACTGGACGTACGTCTTCGAGCACTACCCACTGTTCTGGCCGGCGCTGCGCAACACTCTGTGGCTGGTTCTGGTGATGGTGAGCCTGCGGGTCGTCTTCGGACTCGGCGTGGGACTGCTGATCACGAAGATAAAGACGGGCACGGGGGTCTTCCGCACCCTCTTCTATCTCCCCTACCTCGCCCCGCCCGTCGCCGCGACGATGGCCTTCGCCTTCCTCCTCAACCCCGGTACAGGACCCGTCAATTCGATCCTGGAGAAGGTCGGCGTCCCGGCACCCGGCTGGTTCAACGACCCCACCTGGTCCAAGCCGGCGCTGACCCTGCTGGCCCTGTGGGGCATCGGCGACCTGATGGTCATCTTCATGGCCGCGCTGCTCGACGTACCGACCGAGCAGTACGAGGCAGCGGAGCTGGACGGCGCCTCGGCCTGGCAACGCTTCCGGTACGTCACCCTGCCGAACATCTCGCCGATCGTGATGTTCGCCGTGGTCACCGGCGTGATCCAGGCCATGCAGTGCTACACCCAGCCACTGGTCGCCGGGAAAGTCGCGTCGGGAGTCATCCAGGGCGCCGGTACACAGTTCGAGCCCGGCTACCCCGACAAGTCCACCCTCACCCTCCCCCAACTCGTCTACAACCTCGGCTTCCAGCGCTTCGACTACGGCTCCGCCTGTGTGGTCGCGCTCGTGCTGTTCGCCCTGTCCATGGTGTTCACCGCGTTCCTGATGCGGCGCCGGGGCGGTCTCATCCAGGCAGGTGACTGACGATGACTCAAGTACTCGACAAGCCGGTACAGGTGCGGACCTCCTCGGACAGCGCACGCACCGCCCACCGCAAAGCCCTCCTGGAATGGGTCGCGATCCACGCGCTCGGCGTCGCGGCCGCCCTCTTCTTCGTCCTCCCCTTCGTGTTCGTCCTGCTGACCTCCCTGATGAGCGACTCGCAGGCACTCAGCCGCGATCTGATCCCGCGCACCTGGGAGTGGGCCAACTACCGGAAGGTCTTCGACACACCCGGCTTCCTGACCTGGTGGAAGAACACGCTGCTGTACGCCGGCGCGAGTACCGCCCTGACGGTCTTGTCGTCGATCCCCGTCGCCTACGCGCTCGCCAAGTTCCGCTTCCGCGGCCGGAACCTGTCACTGATGCTGGTCATCTCGATGATGATGCTGCCGCCGCAGGTCGTGATCATCCCGATGTACCTCTTCTGGGCGAAGCAGCTGGGCCTGTCCGGCACCCTCTGGCCACTGATCATCCCGATGGCGTTCGGCGAGGCCTTCTCCATCTTCCTGCTCCGCCAGTTCCTGATGACCATCCCGAACGAATACCTGGACGCGGCGAAGGTCGACGGCTGCGGGGACCTGCGGACGCTGCTGAAGGTCGTACTCCCGATGGCGAGGCCCGGCATCGCGGCCGTGGCCCTTTTCCAGTTCTTCTACGCCTGGAACGACTACTTCGGACCCCAGATCTACGCGTCGGAGAATCCCGGCGCCTGGACCCTCTCCTACGGCCTGGAGTCGTTCAAGGGCGCGCACCACACCGACTGGAATCTCACCATGGCCGCGACCGTGCTGGTCATGGCCCCCGTGATCCTCGTGTTCTTCTTCGCGCAGAAGGCGTTCGTCGAGGGCGTCACACTCACCGGAGTGAAGGGTTGACCCATATGAAACTCACCGTGGTCGGCGGAGGGTCGACCTACACCCCCGAACTCATCGACGGATTCGCCCGGTTGCGGGACACCCTGTCCATCGAGGAACTCGTCCTCGTCGATCCGGCCGCCGAACGCCTGGAGCTGGTGGGCGGGCTGGCCCGGCGGATCTTCGCCCGGCAGGGGCACCCCGGACGGATCGTCACCACCGACGACCTGGACGCGGGCGTCGAGGGCGCCGACGCCGTACTGCTCCAGCTGCGCGTCGGCGGCCAGGCGGCCCGGCAGCAGGACGAGACCTGGCCGCTGGAGTGCGGCTGCGTCGGGCAGGAGACCACGGGCGCGGGCGGCCTCGCCAAGGCGCTGCGCACGGTACCGGTGGTGCTGGACATCGCCGAACGCGTCCGCCGCACCAACCCTCACGCCTGGATCATCGACTTCACCAACCCGGTCGGCATCGTCACCCGCGCCCTGCTCCAGGCCGGGCACAAGGCCGTCGGGCTGTGCAACGTGGCGATCGGCTTCCAACGGAAGTTCGCCGCGCTGCTCGGGGTCGTGCCCGCCGATGTCCACCTGGACCACATGGGCCTCAACCACCTCAGCTGGGAGACCGGCGTACGACTCGGCGGCCCCGAGGGCGAGAACGTCCTGCCGAAACTGCTCGCCGAGCACGGGGACGCCATCGCCGACGACGTGCGCCTGCCGCGCGCCGTCATCGACCGCCTCGGCGTGGTCCCGTCCTACTACCTGCGGTACTTCTACGCGCACGACGAGGTCGTCCGAGAACTGGGGACCAAGCCGTCCCGGGCCGCCGAGGTCGCCGCGATGGAACGGGAACTGCTGACGATGTACGCCGACCCCGCCCTCGACGAGAAGCCGGAACTGCTCGCCAAGCGCGGCGGCGCCTACTACTCGGAAGCGGCCGTCGATCTCGCGGCCGCGCTGCTCGGCGGAGGCGGGAGCCCCTACCAGGTGGTGAACACCTACAACAAGGGCACGTTGCCGTTCCTGCCGGACGACGCCGTGATCGAGGTGCAGGCGGCGGTCGGTTCGCACGAGCCGACGCCACTGCCGGTGCCGCCCGTGGACCCACTGTTCGCGGGGCTGATGGCAGGCGTGACGGCGTACGAGGACCTGGCGCTGGAGGCCGCGCTGCGTGGCGGCCGTGAACGGGTGTTCCGCGCCCTCCTCTCCCACCCCCTGATCGGCCAGCACGCCTACGCCGATGCCCTCACCGACCAGCTGATCGCGCACAACCGGGAGCACCTCGCGTGGGCATGACCTCATCGGGATCCGGCGCCGAAACGGCAGCCGGGTCCGGCCCCGCGGGTCTGGTGCTCGCCATCGACGCGGGGAACAGCAAGACCGACGTGGCGGTCGTCGCGGCCGACGGCGAAGTGACCGGTACGGCGCGCGGCGGGGGCTTCCGGCCGCCGGTGGACGGCGTCGATCGGGCCGTGGACACGTTGGCCGAGGCGGTCGCCCGGGCCTTCGCGAAGGCGGGGGTCGGCTCGGTCGCCCATGTCTCGGCCTGCCTCGCCAACGCCGATTTCCCCGTGGAGGAGGAACAGTTGGCGGCGGCGCTGCACGCGCGCGCGTGGGGCACGAGTGTCGAGGTGCGCAACGACACGTTCGCGATTCTGCGCGCCGGGATCGCGGAGCCGTGCGGGGTCGCCGTCGTCTGCGGCGCCGGCATCAACTGCGTCGGCATGCGCTCCGACGGACGCACCGCCCGCTTCCCCGCGCTCGGCCGTATCTCCGGGGACTGGGGCGGTGGTTGGGGCCTGGCGGAGGAGGCGCTGTGGCACGCGGCGCGGGCCGAGGACGGACGGGGCGGCCCCACCGCCCTGGCCCGCACCCTCCCCGCCCACTTCGGCCTCACCTCCATGTACGCGCTGATCGAGGCGCTGCACCTGGAGCACATCGAGCAGGCCCGGCGGCACGAGTTGACGCCGGTGCTGTTCGCCACGGCGTCGGACGGTGACCCGGTGGCCCGCGCCCTCGTCGACCGGCTCGCGGACGAGGTGGTCGCGATGGCCACGGTCGCGCTGACGCGGCTGGATCTGTTGGACCAGGAGACCCCGGTCCTCCTCGGCGGTGGCATCCTCGCCGCGCGCCACCCCCAACTCGACGACCGCATCCGCGAGCTCCTCGCCGACCGTGCGCCGAAAGCGGTCCCTCAAGTGGTCGTCGCCCGTCCCGTCCTTGGGGCCGCCCTGCTGGGCCTGGACCACGTCCGCGCCCCGGACGACGTCCACGCGCGCGTGCGGGCGTTCCACGAGGGGGGCTGAGCAGTTTCCCTCGCCCCCGCCGCCCCTACCCGTCCCATCCCGTTCCTGGGGGCTCCGCCCCCAGCCCCCCGTTCGGCCTGAACGGCCTGGTCCTCAAACGCCGGACAGGCTGAGATACCCAGGGGCGCGGGGCTGTGACATTGTGCGGCTCCGCCGCGTGGGCGCGCCCAGCCCCCACCCTCCCGCACCCAAACAACCACCTGCCGGGGGTCTGGGGGCGGAGCCCCCGGGGATGATGGGGGTCCCCCCTGCTCGAGCGAAGTCGAGAGCTTGGGGGAGGGTAGGGGCGGCGGGGGCGAAAACCCGGTCGGGATCAGGCCCGACCAGACCAGTCGAAAGGGAACCGAACAGATACCGATCGCGTATTCATGGTCAGGACACGCGGAGCGCTCCGCGCGGTATTCGGCACAAGATCCAGTCAAGACCTGTTCGGATGTCAGTCCCGGCGGCGATACTTGCGGCCGTGCACCTCTCTTCGTGCGTCCCACGCACGCGGACGAGGTGACCGAAAGACGACCATGGGGGAGGTCAAGTGACACACACGCCGAAGGGCAACGCCGCACCACCGGGGCAGTCCGGCACACCCACGCCCACGCCCACGATGCCGGCCGTGCCACCGCAGTCCGGGCCTCCCGCACCGCAGGGCCCGCAGGGCACACCCCCCGCTCCCGACACCACGCCCGCCCGCCGCACGGCGTGGTCGGAGGGCGTGGACCAACTGCGCGCCGCGGCGACCACGGAACCGGGCCGGCTGAGGATCATCGGCGCCGTCCTCGCCCTGCTGGTCGTCGCGTTCGGCGCGGTCACCGCCTGGCAGATGACGGAGCGTTCGACCGCCGCGGACGACGTGCTGCACAGCAGCCAGCCGCTGAGCGCGGGCGCCGCGGACATCTACCGCTCACTCGCCGACGCCAACACCGCGGCCTCCAGCGGCTTCCTCGCTGGCGGCCAGGAGACCGCGGCCTCCCGCGACCGGTACGAGGGCAACATCCGGGCGGCCGCCCAGGGCCTGATCACCGCCGCGGCCAACTCCGACCCGGGTTCCCCCTCCGCGGACACCATCGCCAAGCTCAACAAACTGCTGCCGGAGTACAAGGGCCTGATCGAGCGGGCCCGCGCCAACAACCGGCAGGGCTACCCCCTCGGCGGCGCGTATCTGCGGTACGCGAACGACAAGATGCAAAAGGAGATGCTCCCCGCGGCGGAGGACCTCTACAAGCGGGAGAACCAGCGGCTGAGCGCGGACTACGCGGACGCCAAGCCCTACCCGTGGGTCGCGATCGCGCTGGGCGTGCTCGCCCTCGGCGGCCTCGCCTGGGCCCAGCGGCGCCACTACCGGCGGACGAACCGGGTGCTGAACCAGGGTCTGGTCGCGGCCACGGCCGCCGCCACGGTCGTACTGCTCTGGCTCGTCGTCGGACACAGCGTGGCCCGGGCGGGCCTCAACGCGTCGTACGAACACGGGGTCCGCTCGCTGAACGTGCTGCACGACGCCCGGATCGCGTCCGTGAAGGCGCGGGGCAACGAGAACCTGACGCTGGTCAACCGTGGCGCGGAGACCAAGAAGGTGTCCGAGACCGAGGTCATGGACCTCTACGACTACGACTACCAGCAGGACATGAAGACGCTGGCCAAGGGCCTGGCCCTGGCGGCGGACCTCGCCGACGACAAGGCGGGCGAGCAGGCCGTGACGGCGGCGACCGGCGACATGAAGGTCTGGAAGGCCCGTCATCTGGAGGCTCGCGAGGCCGACGACGACGGCGACTACCAGGGCGCGTTGGACAAGGTGATCGGTGCCAAGGGTGCGACGGGCGAGTGCTTCGACGGCGTCGACACGAACCTGGCGGCGGCGCTGAGGCACGAGGAGAGCGAGTTCAAGCAGGCGGCGACCGCCGGCCTGGACGCGATGACCGGCCTCTCGGTGGGCGCGGCGGTCCTCGCGGTGCTGGCCGGCGCGGGCGCGCTGCTGGGCATCGGGCGCAGGCTTTCGGAGTACCGGTGAGAGGGGGATGGGCGATGAGCGCACGACGTCTGAGGGCGAGCCTGCGGGGCTGGGGCGGCGTGGGAGCGATGGGCGTCGTCCTGGCCGTCACCGCGGTGTTCGCCCTGCTGCTGCCGGTGTGCACCGTCCAGGAGGACGGCAGTGCGGGCGTCGGCGGCCAGGGAGTCGCCCAGGGCACGCAGGTGAAGGCCGACGACACGTGCACCGCCCCGCAGGACCAGAGCCCCGCCCCGTCCGGTGACGAGAGCGGCAAGACGATCACGGCCATCAAGGAGCGCGGCTATCTGTCGGTCGGCGTCGACCAGAACAGTTACCGCTGGGGCTACCGCGATCCGAACAACACCGAGAAGAGCAGCGACCTCGAGGGCTTCGACATCGATTTCGCGCACGAGATCGCGAAGGAGATCCTCGGCGACCCGGCCGCCGTGCGGTTCCACGCCATCCCCACCAACCAGCGCATCCCCGCGATCAAGGCCGGCCAGGTCGACATGGTGGTGCGCACCATGACGATCACCTGTGCCCGCCTCGAGGAAGTCGCGTTCTCCGCCCCCTACTTCCAGACCGGACAGCAGGTGCTGGCCCCCAAGACCTCCGACATCAAGGGGTACGACGGGACGCTGGCGAAGAAGAAGATCTGCTCGGCGTCGGGTTCCACCGCCTACGACAAGCTGGACGCCGACAAGAAGGCGGGCAAGCTCGCCTCCTCCGCCGACATCTCCACCACGGTGCCCAACCAACTCGACTGCCTGGTGCGCCTCCAGCTGGGTCAGGTCGACGCGGTGGTGACGGACGGCGCGCTCGCCGCGAGCCAGGCCGCGCAGGACCCGACGGTCGAGCTGAAGGGCAAGACCTTCACGACCGAGTACTACGGCGTGGCGATGAAGTTGGGCGCCGACGATCTGGTACGCCGGGTCAACCAGGTGCTCGTGGACTACCGCCAGAGCGGCGGCTGGCAGGACTCGTACGACGAGTGGCTGTCCGCCACGCTGGGCGCGGACTCGCCGTCGTCGAAGCCGCCCACGACCTAGGACGAGCAGAGCGGCGGAAGCGACCGACCTGATACGACTGGCTTGATACGACTGGAGTGTTACCCCGGCGCGCCGGACAGGAGCGCGGGGAACGACCGAGAGCGAGAGGTGATCGATGGGCGTCACGGGACCCCCCGGGCCGGTGATGGACCGGGACGAGGTGGACCGTGCGCTGGCGCGGCTCGGCGCGGAGCACGAGGCCATCGAGTCCTCGCTCCTCGCCCTGCAGGACCACGCGGGCCGCAGACTCCTCGAAGGCGCCGAGCTCACGGGTACGACCAAGGAGCGCTGGGAGACCGCGGACGCGTCGATCACGCTGCTGTGGGCGTACTTCGACGCGTACACGGACGCCCTGCGCGGCGCCCGCGACATCCGTTCGCGCCGGCGCTGGTCGAGCCGTGAGGACCTGGTCGAGCTGACCGAGCTGCTGCGCGGCGAGAGCGTCACGGTCGCCGGTTCGACCACGGCCGCGGCGAACGCGCCGACGCTCACCGGCACGGGCAGGCTCAGCGAGCGGTTCTCGCTGTCCGCGCTGGTGGAGCGCATGAACGAGCTGTACGCGTCCTCGCTGGACATGGTCGTCGTCGCGGACGCCGTCTGGTCCGCGCTGCCCGCCCGGATCGATTTACTGGCCGCGGAGCTCCAGCGCACCCGTCGGCTCGCGCACTCCGTCGGCGTCCGCCCCGGTGAGCACCCGTCGGGCGACGACCTGGAGCGGATCACCCGGACGCTGACCACGCTGCGCGAGCGCGTGGTGTCCGACCCGCTGGCCTTCTGGGTGCCCGCGCAGGGGAGTTCGGCCCCTGGCGGCGGGCGCCCGGACACGACGACGTACGACCGCGAGGCGCGCGCCCTGGAGGACGTACGCCGGGAGATCGACGCGGTGCTGACCGTGCGGCAGGACGCGGAGGCGCGGCTCGTCGCGCTGCGGGACGTGCTGAGCCGCGCGGACCGCACGCTCGCGGAGGCGCGGAGCGCCCGTGGTGAGGTGCTGGCGAAGATCGCCGCGTCGGAGGTGCCGGCCGTCAGCGGGCCGCCGACGGCGTTGCAGGAGCAGTTGGCGACGGCCGCGGAGTACCGCAGACACGCCCAGTGGCACCGCCTGTCGCCGCTCCTGGAGGCGCTGGAGGAGAAGGCCGAGGACGAACTGCTGCGCGCCCGCGACTCGTTGACCGCGGTCACCCAGCCCCTGGCGGTCCGCGCGGAGCTGCGCGGCCGCCTCGACGCGTACAAGGCGAAAGTCGCCCGGCACGGCCTCGCGGAGGACCCGCTCCTCATCGAGCGCTACGACGCGGCGCGGCGCATGTTGTGGAGCGCGCCCTGCGATCTACGGGTCGCGGAGGAGGCGGTACTGCGCTATCAGCGGGCGGTCGCCGACCTGCTGAACCCGCGGGTGCCCGAGCAGAGCGGGCCCCGTGACCGGACGGACCGGAGGGGGCCCGACGCATGAGCGTTAAAGGTGATGCAGCGTGAGTCAGCAGCCTGTGGGTCAGCAGCAGAAGTGTCAGCGGCCCGGTTGCTCGGGGTCGTACGAGGACGTGGGCGGCGGCGAGCTGTACTGCGACACCTGCGGCCTGGCGCCGGTCGTCTCGGCGAACGGCGCGTTGAGTTCGCCCCCGACCGGGATCACGGCGGGCGGCAGGGGCTCACGCGGGTCCAGCAGCAGTAGCTCCCGCGCGAGTTCCCGTACGTCCTCGCGCTCCTCGCAATCGCGGCGCTCGGTCTCCGGGCGCCTCTCGCGCTCGCTGTCGGGCACGTCGACCGGCCGCTCGGTGTCGGTGCGCAGCTCCGGTTCGGCGGCCGGTTCCACCGGGCGCGGCCGGCTCGGCGCCGGTCTGGTGGAGGTGCCGGACGTGCCGCGGCCCGACCCGCGCGCGATGGTGCTGGAGAACCCGGAGGTGCCCGAGCGCAAGCGGTTCTGCTCGCGCTCCGACTGCGGGGCTCCGGTGGGGCGTTCGCGCGGTGAGCGGATCGGTCGCACCGAGGGGTTCTGCACGAAGTGCGGCCACCCGTACTCGTTCGTGCCGAAGCTCGGCACGGGCGACATCGTGCACGGTCAGTACGAGGTGGTGGGCTGCCTCGCGCACGGCGGCCTCGGCTGGGTCTACCTCGCCGTGGACCGCGCGGTCTCCGACCGCTGGGTGGTCCTCAAGGGTCTGCTCGACACCGGTGACCAGGACGCGATGGCGGCCGCGATCTCCGAGCGGCGCTTCCTGGCGGAGATCGAGCACGCCAACATCGTGCGGATCTACAACTTCGTGGAACACCTGGACCAGCGGACGGGTTCGCTGGACGGGTACATCGTCATGGAGTACGTCGGCGGCAAGTCGCTGAAGGAGATCGCCAACGAGCGCCGGACGGCGGACGGGACGCGCGACCCGCTGCCGGTCGAGCAGGCCTGCGCGTACGGCATCGAGGCGCTGGAGGCCCTCGGGCATCTGCACAGCCGCAATCTGTTGTACTGCGACTTCAAGGTCGACAACGCGATCCAGACCGAGGACCAGCTCAAGCTGATCGACATGGGCGCGGTGCGCAGGATGGACGACGAGGAGTCGGCCATCTACGGCACGGTGGGCTACCAGGCGCCGGAGGTGGCCGAGGTCGGCCCGTCGGTGGCGAGCGACCTCTACACGGTCGCCCGCACGCTGGCCGTCCTCACCTTCGACTTCCAGGGCTACACGAACGTCTTCGTGGACTCCCTGCCCGACCCCGACAACATCGAGGTCTTCCGCCAGTACGAGTCCTTCTACCGGCTCCTGGTCCGCGCCACCGACCCCGACCCCGCCCGCCGTTTCGCCTCCGCCCAGGAGATGGCGGAGCAGCTCACCGGCGTGCTGCGCGAGGTCGTCTCGCTGCAGACGGGGCGGGCCCGACCGGCCCTGTCCACCCTGTTCGGACCCGAGCTCAAGGTCGTGGACACGGAGCTGTTCGGGGAGCTGGACGGGGATGTGTCGCGGTTGGGGGCTCGGGGTGTTCCGGCGGCGGCAGAGCGGCGACGCGGGGTCCTGTCCAGGGCCCACGGGTCCGCGTCCGGGGCCGTCGGGGCTGACGGCGCCGGAGGCGCCGCGTTGCCGGCCGGCGGAGCCGGTCGCTTCGGAGGGTTGGTCAAGCCTGTTCAGGCCGCCGTTACGGCGCTCGCGCTGCCCGTCCCCCACGTGGATCCGGGCGACCCGAACGCCGGCTTCCTCGCCGGGCTCATGGCGTCCGCGCCCGCGGAGCTGATCACCGCGCTGCACGCGGCGCCCACCGGCTCCCTGGAGCTGCGGCTGCGCGAGCTGCGGGCCCGTCTGGAGATGGGTGAGCTGGACAGTGCGACCAGAGCGCTCGAGGCCCTGGAGGCGGACCATCCCGACGACTGGCGGGTGGTCTGGTACCGGGGCGTGGCGGCCCTGGCCACCGGGGAGCACGAGATCGCGGCGCTGTCCTTCGACGCGATCTACGACGCCTTCCCCGGCGAACCCTCGCCGAAGCTGGCCCTCGGCCTGTGCGCCGAGGTGCTCGGACAGCTGGACAACGCCGCCGAGTACTACCGCCTGGTGTGGGCGACCGACCCCAGCCATGTGAGCTCGGCCTTCGGCCTGGCGCGCGTCCAGCTCGCGGCGGGCGACCGCCGTGGCGCCGTACGCACACTGGAATCCGTACCGGAGGCGTCGATCCACTACACCGCGGCGCGCGTCGCGGCCGTGCGGGCGCGGCTGCGGCGGCGGTCGGCCGAGGAGGCGGCGGCCGCGCCGTTCCTGGACGATCTGACAGCGGCTGCCGCCCAGGTCGAGGCCCTCGACGGCTATGGTCTGGACGCGGTCCGGCGAGGAGAATTGTCCACAGAGGTCCTTGGCTGCGCCCTGGACTGGGTACTCTCCGGTAGCCAGGGTTCCGCCCCGCAATCCGGGGGCGGACGGGTGCTGCTCGGCAGTGAGCTGGACGAGCGCGGTCTCCGCTTCGGTCTGGAGCGCTCGTACCGCACGCTGGCCCGGCTCGCCCAGGGCGGCGAGGAGAGGATCGACCTGGTGGAACGTGCAAACCGTTACCGCCCCCGGACGTGGGTGTGATTGATGTCCCAGATGCCCCAGCCGACGGCCCTTTCGCGGTGCCCCAGTTGCGAGGAGCCGCTGGAGGCGGGTGACCGTTTCTGCGGTGCGTGCGGGTATGACCTGTCGGCGGTGCCCGCACCGCCCCAGGACCAGCCCACGATCACCATGAACGGCGCGTCGGCGCGCCCTCCTTCGGCCGCCGCGCCCGTGGACTGGCCCGTCGCACCGGAGCCGGCGAGTTCCGACACGCCCGCGCCGGTGCACCGGGCCACGGACATCCGGGGCACGGACTCGGGCGGCACCGAGCTCCCGCACGCCCCGGGCGAGTCCGCGGGCGTACGGTTCGACCGGCCTTCGGAGCCGGACGAGTACCCGCTCGCTCCCCCGGCCGGCCACCCCCCGACCGATCCCCGCACCGCCGACCTCGACGCGCCGGCCGTGGGCGGTCCGTTGTGCGTCGCCTGCCGTTCGGGCAGCGTCGACAGCGACGGCTACTGCGAGAACTGCGGGCACGCGCAGCCACGCGAGCGCGACCACATGGAGCAGGAGTTGGGCGCGGTCGCCGCGGTCAGCGACCGGGGCCTGCGGCACCATCGCAACGAGGACGCGTTCGCCATCTCCTCGACCGCGCTGCCCGACGGCTCGCCCGCGGTCGTCGCGATCGTCTGCGACGGTGTCTCCTCGGCGACCCGCCCGGACGAGGCCTCGCTCGCAGCGTCCCGGGCCGCCGGCGAGTCTCTGCTGGCGGCGCTGCCGCTGGGCACGCACCCGCAGCAGGCCATGCACGAGGCGATCGTCGCGGCCGCCGAGGCCGTCAACTCGCTGGCCGAGGCGCCCCCCGCACAGGAGGATCACGCCCCGCACCAGAACGCACCCGCCTGCACCCTCGTCGGCGCCGTCGTCACCCCCAGCCTGCTGGTCGTCGGCTGGGTCGGCGACAGCCGTGCCTACTGGGTGCCCGTGGACCGCGACACGCCGTCGGCCCGGCTCACCGAGGACGACTCGTGGGCCGCGCAGATGGTCGCCGCGGGCCTGATGAGCGAGGCGCAGGCGTACGCCGACGAGCGCGCCCACGCCATCACGGGCTGGCTCGGCGCGGACGCGTACGAACTGGAGCCGCACACCGCTTCCTTCAAGCCGGACCGGCCGGGTGTAGTGGTGGTGTGCACCGACGGGCTGTGGAACTACGCGGAGGCGGCCGAGGAGATGGCCGAGGTCGTGCCCCTGGACGCCGCCGCGCGACCGCTGCACAGCGCCCAGGTGTTGGTCGGCCACGCCCTGGACGGCGGGGGCCACGACAACGTAACAGTGGCCGTCGTGCCGTTCCCGGCCCCGTCGCAGGGGGCAGGATCGGCCTGAGGCCGCGCAACGGGGACGGCCTCGGGCCGGAGGGGACCGGTCCGGATACTGTCATCACCCCCGTGGAACCGGGGGCCTTGAGGGGGACGAAGAAGGCATGGCCAATTTCTCGAAGTCGAACGTGCCGCAGTTCTCGGTCGATGTGTACCAGAACCAGTACCTGCCCGAGGGCGGCCGTGAGGTCAGCGCGATCGTCACGGTGAGCGCCACCGGCGGCGGGACCGTGGGGAGCGCGGTCGGCGCGCCCCACCTGTACTCGGCGGGGCAGAGCCCGGACGCGGCCGTCGCGATCATGGTCGACTGCTCCGGCTCGATGGACTACCCGCCGACCAAGATGCGCAACGCCCGGGACGCGACGGCGGCGGCGATCGACACCCTCCGTGACGGGGTGCACTTCGCGGTGATCGGCGGCACGCACGTCGCCAAGGAGGTCTACCCGGGTGGCGGACGGCTCGCGGTCGCCGACGCGGCGACCCGTGACCAGGCCAAGCAGGCCCTGCGCAAGCTGAGTGCGGGCGGCGGTACGGCGATCGGCACCTGGCTGCGCCTCGCCGACCGGCTGCTGTCCTCGGCGGAGGTGTCGATCCGGCACGGCATCCTGCTCACCGACGGCCGCAACGAACACGAGTCGCCCGAGGACCTGAAGGCCGCCCTCGACTCCTGCGCCGGGCGTTTCACCTGTGACGCGCGCGGTGTCGGCACGGACTGGGAGGTCAAGGAGGTCACCGGGATCGCTTCGGCGCTGCTCGGCACCGCCGACATCGTCGCCGATCCGGCCGCCCTGTCCGCCGACTTCACGCAGATGATGGAGACGGCCATGGGCAAGGAGGTGGCGGACGTCGCCCTCAGGCTGTGGACGCCCGTCGGCACGGAGATCAAGTTCGTCAAGCAAGTGGCCCCCACGGTCGAGGAACTGACCGACCGCCGCACCGAGGCGGGACCGCGCGCCGGCGACTACCCCACCGGTTCCTGGGGCGACGAGTCCCGCGACTACCACGTGTGCGTCGAGGTCCCCACGGGCTCCGTCGGCCAGGAGATGCTGGCCGCCCGGGTCTCGCTGGTGATCCCGCAGGGTGACGGAAGCACGCACAACCTCGGCGCCCAGGGTCTTGTGCGAGCGGTGTGGACCGACGACATGGCGGCCTCGACGCGGATCAACGCGCAGGTCGCGCACTACACGGGCCAGGCGGAACTGGCGCAGGTCATCCAACAGGGCCTTGACCTGCGTAAATCGGGAGATGTCGACGGCGCAACGGCCAAGCTGGGCCGCGCCGTTCAGCTCGCGAGCGCGTCGGGCAACGCCGATACTGCGAAACTGCTTGCCAAGGTGGTGGACGTGGTCGACGCCGCGACAGGTACTGTGCGATTGAAAGCGAGGGTCGAAGAGGCTGATGAGATGACCCTCGAGACACGCTCCACAAAGACTGTTCGTGTAAAGAAGTAGCGAGCCCGGTTCCCACGAGGAGCCGGATAAACCCGGTCACAACGGCCGGAAAGGGAGAGGGAGAAGCGCCGACATGCCGACCTGCCCGAACGGACACCAGTCGGGTTCCGACGACTGGTGCGAGGTCTGCGGTCACCGCATGGCCGGTGCCGTGCCTCCGCCCCCTCCGCCGCCCCCGCCCGGTGGTTACGGCTATCCGCCGCCCGGCTCGCCCCCGCCGCCGCCCGGCCCCGGTGGGCGCCCACGTCTGTCCGCCGAGCCGGAGCTCTGCCCGCAGTGCCGTACGCCCCGTGAGGGCGGTGCGCCGTTCTGCGAGGAGTGCCGGTGGAACTTCCTGACGAACACGGCGACCTCGTACACCCCGGCGGCCCCGCGCCCGCCGGCGCCCGGACCCGGCGGTCCTGGTGGGCCCGGCGGTCCTGGTGGGCCTGGTGGGCCCGGCGGTCCTGGTGGGCCTGGTGGTCCTGGTGGGCCTCATCCGGCGCAGCGGTTCCAGCAGCCCCCGCCGGGGCAGCCCACCGGCCCCGGGCGCGACCCGTTCGAGTACCAGGGCTCGCGGCCCTCGCAGATGAATCGGCCCGCAGAACCGATTCCGCCGTACGGGCAGGACCCCTCGGGCTTCGGCGGAGATCCGTCGCGTCCTGGAGGCCCCTCGGGTCCTTCCGGCTTCGGCGGCGACCCGTCGCGTCCGGGGCCGCCCGGCACGCCCGGCCCCTCCGGCCCCTCGGGCTTCGGCGGCGACCCGTCGCGTCCTGGAGGCCCCTCGGGTCCTCCCGGCTTCGGCGGAGATCCGTCGCGTCCGGTTCCGCCGCCGCCCGGGCCCACGCCCGGCCTCCCGCAGGCCTTCATGCAGCAGCCGGCCGCGCCCGCGTTCCCCGCACAAGGCCCCCCGCAGCCCGGCGGCCCGCAGCCCGGAGGTCCGTCCTTCGGCAGCGGTGACGACGACTGGGTGATCTCCCCGCCGGCCGGCGGCCCGGGCAGTACCGCCGGCGGCCCCGGCGCGGGTCAGGGCGGCGGCTACGGCTACCCGCAGCCCGGCTCGACCCAGGCCCCGCCCGGCCCCGGCCCCGCCTATCGCCAGCAGCAGCCGCTGTCCTGGACGGCGACGATCGCCCCCGACCGTGAGTACTTCCTGGCGATGATGCAGCGCTCGGGCCCGGAGGCCGCCGGCCTGAACCTGCCCGCGTACTCCCCGGAGCAGCAGCGCCCGCTCACCGGCAACCAGATGACCATCGGCCGCCGTCGGCACTCCACCGGCGACACCCCGGACATCGACCTCTCGGTGCCCCCGGAGGACCCGGGCGTCTCGCACCAGCACGCGATGCTGGTCCAGCAGCCGGACGGCAGCTGGGCGGTCGTCGACCAGAACTCCACGAACGGCACGACGGTCAACGGCGGGGAGGAGCCCATCCAGCCCTTCGTGCCGGTGCCGCTCCAGGACGGCGACCGGGTGCACGTGGGCGCCTGGACGACGATCACGATCCGACGAGGCTGACCTCGGGGGTCACGGCAGCGGCCAGACGTGCGGCCCTTCGGGGTCGTCCAGCCACGCCCACGCGTCCGCGCCGCTGACCGTGACCCCGTACCGCTCGCGCACCGGTCGGTTCTCGCGCTCCCACAGCGCGTACGCCTCGAACGGATCGACGCTGTCCACCGTCAGGGCCAGCAGGAAGCGGAACAGCTCGTGGCCGCGGGCCCGGCGCGGCAGCGCGCCCAGGTACGGCGCCTCCGGTTCGAGCCGGGTGTCGCCGCGCAGCGGCACGAAATAGGCAGGCGTGTGCAGGAAGCGTCCCTCGGCGTGCCTGGTGTCCCGGACGTGCAGCGCTATCAGGCCGGTGGCCATGGGCGCCAGGATGCGGGCGCCCGGGCGGCACTGGGACAGCCAGGGGCGCGGAATCGAGGGCAGCCGGCAGGTCGCGATGATCCGGTCGAAGGGGGCGCGCTCGGGGACCCCACGGGCGCCGTCCCCGGTGACGACGGCCGGGTGGTAACCGGCGGTGGCCAGATGCTGCCGCGCGGACTCGGTGATCTCCGGGTCGAGGTCGACCGTGGTCACCAGGCCGTCGCCGAGGCGGTGGGCGAGCAGCGCCGCGTTGTAGCCGGTCCCGGCGCCGATCTCCAGGACGGCGTCCCCGTCCCGTACCTCCAGCTCGGTGAGCATCTTCGCCATCAGCGACGGCTGGCTGCTGGAGGAGACCAGCTCGCCGTCGCGCACCCGGGTGGCCAGCGGGGCGTCCACATAGGCGCCGCGCAGCCAGCGCTCCCGCTGCCCCGGGTCGGGGTCCTGGCCCCACACGCGCTCGAAGCCTCCCATGACCCCGACGTAGTAGTACGGCACGAAGAGGTGGCGTGGGACCGCCTCGAACGCCTCCCGCCAGGCCGGATCGGCGTCCCAGGCCCCGCTCCTGTCGATCTCGCCCACCAGGGCGGCCCGCGCCGCCATGGCGAGGTCGGCGACCGTACCCGGCTCTTTCGACAAAGCGCCCATCATGTCTCCCCGCATCATGCTACGTTCCTCACGCCCCTCCGGGTCGGTTCGGGCTGGACCGCAACCTCCGGGTTGGAAGCCCCCTTCATGGGGAGCGGAGTCACACCTCCACTGTGCTGCGATGCAGCCACGGAGGCGAGTGCACAGCGCTCAATCGCGGGAGCGGAGGCCCAATGCCTCCGCTCCTGGAACGCGGTCTGAGACCATGGACAGGTGAAAGAGATTCGGCGCGGCACGCTTCAGGAGCAGACCTTCTACGAGCAGGTCGGCGGCGAGGAGACCTTCCGCCGCCTCGTGCACCGTTTCTACGAGGGTGTCGCCGAGGACCCCCTGCTGCGAGCCATGTATCCCGAAGAGGACCTTGGCCCGGCCGAGGAGCGCTTCGCCCTGTTCCTGATCCAGTACTGGGGCGGCCCGACGACGTACAGCGAGAACCGCGGCCACCCCCGGCTGCGGATGCGCCACGCCCCCTTCGCCGTGGACCAGGCGGCGCACGACGCCTGGCTGAAGCACATGCGCGTCGCCGTCGACGAGCTCGAGCTCTCCGAGGAGCACGAGCACACGCTGTGGAACTACCTGACGTACGCGGCGGCTTCGATGGTGAACACGGCCGGCTGACGCCTGTCGGCCGCCACATCGGCACCTCGCCGGACGGCAGAACCGCCGGCCGATCCACCCAAAGATCACTTCTCGTAACCGAACGGTAATCCGGCAAGGGTATTGACGCACCCCGACCCCGGTGTCATGGTTACCCGCATCGAGACATCAGATGTCTGACGTCAGATGTTGAGGAGCCTCCCCGGCACCCCGCATCGGACACCCCGGCCGTCAGCGTACGGTCGCCCTGCCCGACCCGTTCCCGCCTGCGGAGGCCCAACGATGTCGCTCTCCGAAGACCTCGCCGAACGTCTCCTCAGCGAGATCATCGACGGCACGTACCCGCCGGACGCCGTCCTCCCCCCGGAGGCCGAGCTCGCCGAGCGCTCGTCCGTGAGCCGTCTGACCGTCCGCGAGGCGGTGAAGCAGCTGCGCGCGCAGAACGTCGTACGGGTGGTCCGCGGCCGCGGCACGTACGTGAACCCGCCGGACCGCTGGACCGCGCTGGAGGCCGTGGTGCGCGCCGCGTCCCGCTCCTCCCGCGCCTCGCTCTCCGAGCGGCTCATCGAGGCCCGCCGCCTGATCGAGAACGGCGCGGCCGAGCTCGCCGCCGTCCGCCGGAGCGACACCGACCTCACCGAGTTGCGCGAGCACCTCGCCGCGATGCGGGTCGCCGCCGACGCGGGCGACACGGAACAGTTCGTGCAGGCCGACATCGACTTCCACGACACGGTGATGCGCGCCACCGGCAACCTCTTCGTGCCGCTCCTCTTCGAGCCCTTCGGCCCCCTCCTGGCCGAGGGCCGCCGCGAGACCTCCGCGGTCCCCCAGATCCGCATCAACGCCATCGCGCATCACGAGGAGGTCCTCGTCGCCCTGGAGTCCGGCATCCCGGACCAGGCCCGCCGCGCCATGGACACCCACATGAACCAGACGGCGGACGACTACCGCACGCACGTGGTGAAGGACACCGGCCACAGCTGACCCCGGCACCGGCCGCCCCGGCCGACAAGCACAACTGTGGGCAGGCGTCCCGCCGGACGAGGGCTCGCCGTCCCACCACCACGCCGACCGCACTGCCGGGGCACCGATCCCCCCACCTCAGCCCACTTACGTACCCCCATCACCAGGAACCGCCATGTCTCTACCCCGCCATGCCCTCCCCGAGTCAGAGGTCCTCTCCGGCCTCCCGCCCGTCAGGGCAGTGGGGGCCACCGAGGTCGCCGCCCGCATAACGACCGCCCCCCGCCTGGTCGTCCTCGACGACGACCCCACCGGCACCCAGACGGTCGCCGGCATCCCGGTCCTCACCACCTGGACCACGGAAGACCTCCGCTGGGCCCTCCGCCAGGAGAGCACCGCCTTCTTCGTGCTCACCAACACCCGCAGCCTCTCCCCCGAAGACGCCGCCGCCCGCAACCGCGACATCGTCCGCGCCCTGCACGAGGCCTCCCTGGCCGAGGGCGTCCCGTACGCCATCGCCTCCCGCGGCGACTCCACCCTGCGCGGTCACTTCCCCCTCGAGACCGACGTACTGGCGGAGGAGTTGACGAGCGTGGGCGCGGGCGCCCCCGACGGAGTCGTCCTCGTTCCCGCGTACATCGAGGCGGGCCGTCTGACCATCGACTCGGTCCACTGGATGCGCACCCCCGACGGTCTCCTCCCCGTCGGCGAGAGCGAGTTCGCGAAGGACGCCACCTTCGGCTACACCTCCTCCGCCCTCCCGGACTGGGTCGAGGAGAAGACCGGCGGCCGCATCCCCGCCGACAAGGTCGTCCGCATCACCCTCGGCGACCTGCGCACCGGCGGCCCCACCCACGTCGCCGAACAGCTCACCGCCCTCCGCGACGGCGCCACCGCCGTGGTCGACGCCCTCTGCGACGACGACCTCCGCGTCCTCGCGCTGGCCCTCGCCGAGGCCGAGGAGCAAGGCGCGCGCCTCCTCTACCGCGTGGGCCCTTCCTTCGTACGAGCCCGAGCGGGCCAGTCCGCCCACCCCCCGCTCACGGCCGCCGAACTCCGCCCCCTGCGCGCCGACGCCCCCCACGGTCTGATCGTGGTCGGCTCCCATGTCTCCCTGACCACCCGCCAGCTGAACCACCTGCGCGCGCAGCAGGGCGATCTCGCGGAGTTCGAACTCGACGTGGCCCAGCTCCTCGACGCCACCCGCCGCGACGCCCACCTGGACGAGATCGCCACGGCCGCGGCCGCCGCCCTGGAGAGCGCTGACACCGTCATCCGCACCACCCGCACGGTGGTCACCGCCGACGACCCCGAGGAGAGCCTCGCCATCTCGCGCAGCGTCTCGGCCGCACTCGTCGAAGCAGTACGCCGCATCAACGCGACCCGCCGCCCGGCCTTCGTCATCGCGAAGGGCGGCATCACCTCCAGCGACACCGCCACCCACGGTCTGGAGATCCGCCGCGCCTGGGCCCGCGGCACCCTGCTGCCGGGCATCGTCTCGCTGTGGCAGCCCGTCGACGGCCCGGCCGCCGGTATCCCGTACATCGTCTTCGCCGGGAACGTCGGCGGCGACCACGCTCTCGCCGACGCCCTCGCCCTGCTGAGGAGCGCCGCCTGATGCTGCTCACCGGAACCGAGGGCCTGAAGGCCCTGACGACGGCATACGAGAACGGGCACGCGCTGGCCGGCTTCGTCGCGTACAACCTGGAAACGGTGCAGGGCATCGTCGCCGCCGCGGAAGCCCGCCCGGACCGCCCGGTCCTGATCCAGGCCGGCTCCAGCCCCTTCAAGCACGCGGGCCGCGAACCCCTGATGCGCCTCGCCCTGGACGCCGCGGCCCACTCCGAGGCTCCCCTGGGCGTCCACCTCGACCACAGCCGCGACCTCGACGAGATCACCGCCTGCCTGGAAGCGGGCTACACCTCGGTCATGGTCGACGGCTCCCACCTCCCCTTCGCCGACAACATCGCCCTGACCCGCGAGGCCGTACGCCGGGCCCGCGACCACGGGGCCTGGGTGGAGGCGGAGCTGGGCGCGCTGGCGGGCGACGAGGACGTCTCGACGAACGCGGACGCGTCCGCCGCCGCGATGACGGACCCGTCCCAAGCGGCCGAGTTCGTCGCCGAAACCGGCGTGGACGCCCTGGCGGTGGCGGTCGGCAACGTCCACGGCTTCACGGCGAACCCGGTCCACCTGGACCTGGACCGCCTGTCCGCCATCCACTCCGCCCTCCCGGTCCCGCTGGTCCTCCACGGCGCCAGCGGCCTCCCCGAGCAACAACTCCTCGGTGCCCTCGCCCGAGGCGTGGCCAAGGTCAACGTCAACGCCGAACTCCGCCGCGCCTACCTCCAGGCGGTGAGTGCCCAACTCCCCACGGCACTCCCGGGTTCGGACGTGGTCAGCGTCTGGTCGGCGGGACGCGCCGCGGTAACGGAGGCGGCGACGCGCATCATCACCCAACTCACGCCCTCGTAGCCGCGGGTTCTTCGCCCCCCGGCATCCCCACCCCCATCCCCACCCCCGGGCTCCCCACCCGGAACCACCCGCAAAGAACCCGCTCGCCCCTAGGAGCGCACCCGCATGTCCCCCTCAGCCGCACCCCAGCCCCTTCCCCGTCCCCACACGGCAGTGATCGGCCTCGGCGCCATGGGCCTCCCCATGGCCCGCCACCTGGCCGCCCACCTCCCGCTCTCCGTCTACGACATAGCCGCCGAGCGCCGCGCCCTGATCGCCTCCGCGGGTGGCACGGACGCGTCCTCCCCCGCCGAGGCCGCCCGCAACGCCGACGTCGTCCTCCTCGCCGTACGCGACCAGTCCCAGGTCGACGGCGCCCTCTTCGGCGAGAACGGCGCCGCCGAAACCCTCCGCGCCGGCAGCACCGTCATCCTGACCAGCACGGTCGGCCCGGACGCGGCCCGCGCCACCGCCGAGCGCCTGGCCGAGCTCGGCGTCCTCACCGTGGACGCCCCGGTCAGCGGCGGCCCGGTCCGCGCGGGCAACGGCGACCTGCTGATCGTCGTCGGCGCCGAGGACAAGGCGCTGGACCTCGCCCGCCCGGTCCTGGACCTGCTCGCCTCCACGCTCACCGTCGTCGGCCCCCGCCCGGGCGACGGCCAGGCCCTCAAGGCGATCAACCAACTCCTCGCCGGCGTCCACATCGCCGCCGCCGGGGAAGCGATCGCGCTGGCCCGCGGCCTGGGCCTCGACCCGGCCACGGTCGTGGAGAGCCTGCGGCACGGCGCCGCCGGTTCGTTCATGTTCGGCGACCGCGGCCCGCGCATGGTCGAGACGTACGAGAGCGACGTCGCCCCCGAGGTGAAGTCACGCCTCGACATCTTCGTGAAGGACATGGGCATCGTCACCGGCATCGCCAGGGACGCCCACGTCCCCGTCCCCCTCGCGGCCGCCGCCGAACAGCTCTACCTCCTCGGTGAACGCGCCGGCCTCGCCGCCCACGACGACTCGTCCGTGGTGACGGTCCTCTCCCCCAAGTCCGCCCACTCCCCAGCGGGAGAGGTCCGATGAGCCACACCGCCCTCCTCCTGATCGCCGCCGGCGGCGTCACCACGCTCCTCCTGCTCATCCTGCGTGCCAAGGTCCAGCCCTTCGTGGCCCTGGTCGTCGTCTCCATCGCCGTCGCGCTCGCCGCCGGCATCCCGGCCGCCGACCTGGTGAAGACCATCGAGGACGGCATGGGCTCCACGCTCGGCCACATCGCGACGATCATCGCCCTGGGCGCGATGATCGGCCGGATCATCGAACTCTCCGGCGGTGCCCAGGCGTTCGCGCACTCCCTCATCGACCGCTTCGGCTCCAAGCGCACCCCGCTCGCCCTCACCGTCGCCGGGTTCGTCCTCGGCATCCCGGTGTTCTTCGAGGTCGGCCTGATCATCCTGATGCCGATCGCGTACGGCGTCGCCCGCGCCTCCCGCAAGCCGCTCCTGGTGTACGCGCTACCGATGGGCGCCGCCATGCTCACCGTGCACGCCTTCCTGCCCCCGCACCCGGGTGCGGTCGCCGTCACCGAGGCCATCGGCGCCGACCAGGGCCTGGTCCTGCTCATGGGCATCCCGCTCACCGCGGCCGTGATCCTGCTCGGCTACCTGGTCTCGCGTCGGATCACCCGCCGCGAGTACCCGATGGACCCCGCGCTGTACGCGGAGGTGTACGGCGAGGACGAGCCGCCCACCGGCGGAGCGGCACCGGACGCGTCCGCACCCGACGCGTCGGCGCCCGACGGACACGGCACCGCCGTACTCACCAAGTCCGCTCCCGCCCCCGCGGCGGTGGACGTGGACGGTGGCGTCGCCCCGCCCTCCTTCGCCATGGTCCTCACTCTGATCGTCACCCCGATCCTGTTGATCCTGGTCGGCACGCTCGGGGAGAACCTCCTCGCCGACGGTTCCACCCTCCGCGCCATCCTGACGGTCCTCGGCGCCCCGATGGTGGCCCTGCTGATCGACGTGGCCCTGTGCGCGTACGTCCTCGGCGCCCGCCGCGGCTGGGACCGCGCCCATATCGCGAACGTCATGACCTCGGCCCTCCCGCCCGTGGCCATGGTGATCCTGGTCGCGGGCGCGGGCGGTGTCTTCGGCAAGGTGCTGGTGGCGAGCGGCATCGGCGACGCGATCGCCGACGTACTGGACCGGACGGGTCTGCCCGCCCTCTTCCTCGCCTTCCTGATGGCCCTCGCGCTGCGCGCGGCCCAGGGTTCGACGACGGTGGCTCTGATCACCACGGCGGGCATCCTCGCCCCGCTGCTGGAGCGCGCCCACCTGTCCACGGGCCAGCTCTCCCTGGTCGCACTGGCGATGGGCGCGGGCGGACTCTCCGTCTCGCACATCAATGACGCGGGCTACTGGATGTTCACCAAGCTCGCGGGTCTGGACGTGGCGACGGGCCTGCGCACCTGGACGGTCCTCACCACGACGATGGGCGTGATGGGCTTCGGCCTGACAGCCGCCCTCTGGCCCCTGGTGTAGACGCGGGCCGCGCTGTACGGCGCAGCCCGCACCCTCCTCGGCCGCTGGGCGTCAGCGAACGCTGACGTCCAGCGCTCCGAGTCCCGCCCGGCGTACGGCGATCGAGCCATAGGGCGTACGCAGCCGCAGCCACGCACCGGACGTGTACAGCCCCAACAGGCCCTCGTCCGGAACGGCTTGACGCGCCGGACGCAGGAACCCGAGCGACTGTGCCGCGTGCGCGGCCCGTACCGGCAGGCCGGTGTCACCGATCGGCCGGGACCAGATCTCCCGCCCGATACGGTCGAGTTCGGCACGGGTACGCCGCTCGGGCGTCAACTCCTGCGTCCGGGACCGGAATTCGGCCACCGCAGCGGCGACCATCGCGCGCACGGCGTCCGGCGTCGGCAGCCCCGGCTCCTGCTGCCAGCCGCCGCGGGGAGGCAGAACTCCCGCCCAGGGCGGCCCGGTGACGGCCTCGGGAACGGCGACCGTGGCCGCCGGCTCGTCGATGGACTCCAGGAACTCACCGGCGGAGACGGTCACGTCGAGGGTGACGTCGAGCCCGTTCTCGTACGGCTTGGCGAGTCGTGCCGTACGGATCGCGAGGACCTCGAACGACGGCGGCCGCCCGAAGACCGCGAGCGCGGTGCCGGACGCCTGGAGGCGTACGGCGGCCGCGCGGTCGTAGTGGATCAGCCGGGCGAGGAAGGCGGCGAGGTCCGCCGCCTCCCCCTCGTCGGCGAGGTGCAGCGCGGTCATGCCGCGACGGCCTCGTCCGCGTCGTCCCGGTACTCCTCCAGGAACTCGCGCTCCTCGGTGGTGATCCGGCGCGGCCGCTGCTCGGCGAAGTCGAACGGCACTATCACCGTCGAGGCCGTGACGTAGATCTGGTCAGGGTCCTTGACCTCGTAGGCGATCGTGAACGACGCCGCTCTTATCTGCGTCACCCACAGCTCGATGTCCACAGGCGTGTGCCGGTGGACCAGCTGCCGCTTGTAGTCGATCTCATGGCGTGCCACCACGGACCCCTGCTTGAAGTCCTTCTCCGGGCGGAACAGGAAGTCGATACGGGCTTCCTCCAGGTACCGGAGGAAGACCACGTTGTTGACGTGGCCGTACGCGTCCATGTCCGCCCAGCGCAGCGGGCAGCGGTAGATGTGCCGCAAGATCAGCCCCGGGTCAGCTTCTTGTAGGTCGCGCGGTGCGGGCGAGCCGCGTCCGCACCGAGTCGCTCGACCTTGTTCTTCTCGTACGACTCGAAGTTGCCCTCGAACCAGAACCACTTGGATTCGCCCTCGTACGCGAGGATGTGCGTCGCGACCCGGTCCAGGAACCAGCGGTCGTGGGAGACGACCACAGCGGCGCCCGGGAACTCGAGCAGCGCGTTCTCGAGCGAAGACAGAGTCTCCACATCCAGGTCGTTGGTCGGCTCGTCGAGGAGCAGCAGGTTGCCGCCCTGCTTGAGGGTCAGCGCCAGGTTGAGGCGGTTGCGCTCACCGCCGGAGAGAACACCGGCCGGCTTCTGCTGGTCGGGACCCTTGAAGCCGAAGGCGGAGACATACGCGCGGGAAGGCATTTCGACCTGCCCGACATTGATGTAGTCCAGCTCGTCGCTGACGACGGCCCACAGCGACTTCTTCGGGTCGATGTTCTCGCGGCTCTGGTCGACGTACGAGATCTTGACGGTCTCGCCGACCTTGATCGTGCCGGAGTCCGGGGTCTCCAGACCCTGGATCATCTTGAAGAGCGTGGTCTTGCCGGCGCCGTTCGGGCCGATGACACCGACGATGCCGTTACGCGGCAGCGTAAAGCTCAGATCATCGATGAGAACCTTCTCGCCGAAGGCCTTGGAGAGGTTGTTGACCTCGACGACGATGGAGCCCAGACGCGGGCCCGGCGGGATCTGGATCTCCTCGAAGTCCAGCTTCCGCATCTTGTCGGCCTCGGCCGCCATCTCCTCGTAGCGGGACAGACGCGCCTTGGACTTGGCCTGGCGCCCCTTGGCGTTGGACCGCACCCACTCGAGCTCTTCCTTGAGCCGCTTGGCGCGCTTGGCGTCCTTCTGGCCCTCGACCTTGAGGCGGGAGGCCTTGTTGTCGAGGTACGTGGAGTAGTTGCCCTCGTAGGGGATCGCGCGACCGCGGTCGAGCTCGAGGATCCACTGCGCGACGTTGTCGAGGAAGTACCGGTCGTGGGTGACGGCGACGACGGTGCCCGCGTACTTCGCGAGGTGCTGCTCCAGCCACTGCACGGACTCGGCGTCCAGGTGGTTGGTGGGCTCGTCGAGGAGGAGGAGGTCAGGGGCCTCGATCAGCAGCTTGCAGAGCGCGACGCGGCGGCGCTCACCACCGGAGAGGTTGGTGACCGGCCAGTCACCGGGCGGGCAGCCCAGCGCATCCATGGCCTGCTCCAGCTGGGCGTCGAGATCCCAGGCGTTGGCGTGGTCCAGGTCGTCCTGGAGCTTGCCCATCTCCTCCATCAGCGCGTCCGAGTAGTCGGTCGCCATCAGCTCGGCGACCTCGTTGAAGCGCTTGAGCTTGCCCATGATCTCGGCGGCGCCGTCCTGGACGTTCTCCAGAACCGTCTTGGACTCGTCGAGCGGCGGCTCCTGGAGCAGCATGCCGACGCTGAAACCGGGCGACAGGTACGCATCACCGTTGGAGGGCTGCTCGAGCCCCGCCATGATCTTGAGAACGGTGGACTTACCGGCACCGTTCGGACCGACCACACCGATCTTCGCACCCGGCAGGAAGTTGAGGGTGACGTCGTCGAGAATCACCTTGTCGCCGTGCGCCTTGCGCGTCTTGCGCATGGTGTAAATGAACTCAGCCAAGAGAAACCGTCCGGACGCTTGAAATCGGCAGTGGGCAGATACACCCCATCTTGCCTGACGGCCAGCCCTCGGGGGAAACCCGTTCGGCCGAGGGTCCGTGACCTGGACGTTCACCGTCCGTCGGCCTCGTAGTTGATCTGTCACTGGCTGTCGCGGCCGGCCACTGCCGAGCGGTCCGCACCACGGAGTTCGGGAGACCTTCGACACCCATGAAGACGCCGAAGGGCCGACACACGACCTCTCCAGCGACGGCGACGTCACGGCGTGGTCGGGTTGACTCCCCGGCCATCCTCGAAGACGAAGAGCGGTTTTGCGCCATGTGCGGGTGCTTCGGCGAACGAGATCGCTTCAGCGAAGCGTTCGAGCGGGAACGGCTCGCCTTGGGGGATGCTCAGCACTTCCTCAGCGACGAGACTGCGAACCTGGGACAGCGCGCGCAGCGCATCCGCAGGTGAGGCAGTGCCGAACCAGCGGTGCAGCCAGAAGCCACGGACGGCTTTGGTCTCGTAGATAACCGAGCGTGCCGGCAGCGGGATCGTCAGCGCTGCCGGGTCGGTCTGCCGATGGGTGGAGAGCGCGCCGTAGACCACGACCTCTCCTCCCGGAGCCAATGCCTGGGATACCTGGGCACCCACCTGGCCCGCGACACAGTCGATGGCCTTGCGCACGCCGGCCGATCCTGCAATCTCGGCCACACGCTGCAACAGGTCCTCGTCCTCAGTGCAAATGACCTCGTCACCACCAAACGCCTTGATCTCCTCGACGGCAGCGCGCCGCCGCACGACATTGATCGTGCGCATACCCAGATGCCTGGTCAGCTGAATGACGAGCCGGCCGACGGTGGAGCCCGCGGCCGTCTGCAACAACCATTCACCCGGCTGTACGTCGAGTTCGCGAGTCACCAGGAGCAGCGCGGTCAACGGGTTGACGGCGAGCTGACAGGCACTGGAGTCGCTCAGATGATCGGGGACCGGCAGGAGCCTTGGCCTCATGTGTTCAGCTGAGGCCGTGACCTGACGCTCCGGCGGAAGAAGGGTGCCTCCCACCTGCGATGATCTGGACTGTCTAGATCAAAACCGTC
>NZ_JBEZLR010000078.1:0-45129 GCF_040652275.1 Streptomyces sp. NPDC048275 | reverse complement strand
GAAGTCGCCGCGCGGGCTGAGTACATGGACTCCGTGCTGCCTCATGGCCGCCAGATGCGGTCCACGGGCGATGAGGTGCACATCGGCGCCTGCGCCCCGAGTCGTGTCCGGCACGGTGTCCACAGGGCCCGCCTGACAGCCCGCCCGCTCACTTGTGCGGGCGAGTCCACCAGGCGGACGCCCGCTACGGCACCACCCCGTCCCGCCGGTAGGGTGACCGGGATCCAGCCGGACAACGTGGTCCGGTCCCCAGCCCACGTTGAGAAGGTATTTCGGGCCATGCGCATTGGTGTCCTCACGTCCGGCGGCGACTGTCCCGGCCTGAACGCCGTCATCCGGTCCGTCGTGCACCGTGCGGTCGTCGACCACGGCGACGAGGTCATCGGTTTCCGGGACGGCTGGAAGGGCCTTCTGGAGTGCGACTACCTCAAGCTGGACCTCGACGCGGTGAGCGGCATCCTGGCTCGCGGCGGCACCATGCTCGGCTCCTCCCGCGTCCAGCCCGCGCATCTGCGTGACGGCGTGGAGCGGGCCAAGGGTCATGTCGCGGAGCTCGGCCTCGACGCGATCATCCCGATCGGCGGCGAGGGCACGCTGAAGGCCGCCCGGCTGCTCTCGGACAGCGGCCTGCCGATCGTCGGCGTGCCGAAGACCATCGACAACGACATCGCCGCCACCGACGTGACCTTCGGCTTCGACACGGCCGTCGGCGTCGCGACCGAGGCACTGGACCGGCTGAAGACCACGGCCGAGTCCCACCAGCGGGTGCTGATCGTGGAGGTCATGGGCCGCCACACCGGATGGATCGCGCTGCACTCCGGCATGGCGGCGGGCGCGCACGCGATCGTCGTACCGGAGCGCCCCTTCGACATCGAGGAGTTGGCGGCGACGGTCGGCGAGCGCTTCGAGGCGGGCAAGCGGTTCGCCATCGTGGTGGCCGCCGAGGGCGCCAAGCCCCGTGCGGGCACGATGAACTTCGACGAGGGCGGCAAGGACGTCTACGGGCACGAGAGGTTCGCGGGCATCGCCCGGCAGCTCTCCCTCGAACTGGAGGAGCGCCTCGGCAAGGAGGCCCGTCCGGTGATCCTCGGCCACGTCCAGCGCGGCGGTACGCCGACGGCGTACGACCGGGTGCTCGCCACGCGGTTCGGCTGGCATGCGGTGGAGGCCGCGCACCGTGGTGAGTTCGGCCACATGACCGCGCTGCGGGGTACGGACATCGTGATGGTGTCTCTCGCGGAGGCGGTGGAGACGCTGAAGACGGTGCCTGACGAGCGGTACGCCGAAGCGGAGTGCGTGCTTTAGGAGGTTCCGCGGCCCTTTCAGTGCGCTCGTACTGACCCCGGTCACCAGGGTGACCGGGGTCAGTTCTAGTCTGGTGCCGGACAGATTGCGCACAACCCGTACGAAACAGGAGCCGGCGGATGGATCACAGCGGGCACGGCATGACCATGGATCTGCCGCCGTTCACGCTGGGACGGGGGCTCGAGTGGTCCGCGGACCCGTTCTTCCTCGTCGCCTGCCTGGCGGGACTCGGCCTGTACGGCTGGGGGGTGGTGCGGCTGGCTCGGCGCGGCGACAAGTGGTCGGTCGGGCGGACCATCGCCTTCGTCCTCGGTGTGCTGACCGTGATGCTGGTGATGTGCACCAAGCTGAACGACTACGGCATGGTGATGTTCAGCGTCCACATGGTGCAGCACATGGTGATCAGCATGCTGTCGCCGATCCTGATCCTGCTCGGTGCGCCGATCACGCTCGCCCTGCGCGCACTGCCGGTGGCGGCCACCCGGGGGCACAAGGGGCCCCGTGAACTGCTGCTGATGTTCCTGCACAGCCGCTACATGCGGATCATCACGCACCCGGCGTTCACGATCCCGCTGTTCATCGCGAGCCTGTACGCGCTGTACTTCTCCCCCATCTTCGACTTCCTGATGGGCTCCAAGGTCGGGCACATCGCGATGATGTGTCACTTCCTCGCCGTCGGCCTGGTCTTCTTCTGGCCGATCATGGGTGTGGACCCGGGGCCGCACCGGCCGGGCTATCTGATGCGGATGCTGGAGTTGTTCGCGGGGATGCCGTTCCACGCGTTCTTCGGCATCGCGCTGATGATGGCGTCCGGGCCGATGGTCGAGACGTACGAGAACCCGCCCGCCTCGCTCGGCATCGACGCGCTCGCCGACCAGACCGCGGCGGGCGGCATCGCCTGGGCGTTCAGCGAGATCCCGTCCGTCCTCGTGCTGCTCGCGCTGCTCTTCCAGTGGTACAACTCCGAGCAGCGGCAGGCCCGCCGCACGGACCGGGCCGCGGACCGCGACGGCGACAAGGAACTCGAGGCGTACAACGCCTATCTGGCCTCACTCAACGCACGCGGTCGCTGAATCATCTCTCGGTTGCTGAATTAACTTTGCAATTCGCCTTGCGTGAAAGGCATTTCCGTTCAGTAGCATGAGATGTGATGCTCCGCGTCCGGACGGTCCCGTGTCCGGATGCGGAGCCCACGGGGGAAACCGCAGGGGGAGCGGTCATGACATTTCGCGTGTCCATGCAAAGGGTCGGGATTTCGGCGGCCCGCAGGATTGTCTTAGTGCTGGTTTCCGTGCTGATAGTCAGCGGGTGCAGCAAATCCGATCAGTTGTTCGTAGTGCGGGCCGTGGCGGCCGGCGTTTCATCGGTCTCTCCTTTCTTCGAGGAGGACGGCCAACTCGGCACGGACATCCACCTGCGCGAGGCGCGGCCGAGCGGTGGCGTGCAGGCCAGCAACAACCCCGGGCTGTACGGCGGTGCCACCGGGGGCGACGACAGCGGTTCGCCGGGACAAGGCGGCGACGACGGGGCCACCGGTGAGTTCGGCGGCTCGACCAAGCCCGGCACGTGCGATGTCGAGAAGCTGAAGAATTTCCTCACCGCTCCCGAGAACTCCGCGAAGGCTCAGGAATGGGCGCGGGTGCTGCGTATCACCACCGATGAGATCCCTGGCTATATCGATCGGCTCACACCCGTCGTACTGCGTCACGACACTCTCGTGACGAATCACGACTACGAGGACGGCAAGGCCGTTCCCTACGCCGCTCTGCTGCAGGCCGGAATCGCCATTCTGGTCGATCAGCAGGGACTGCCCGCCGTGAAGTGCTCGTGCGGCAACCCGCTGCTCCCCTTCGAGGGAGACGCCGCCAAGACCAAGGTGCAGTTCACGGACGGCAACAAGAAGTGGGCCGACTTCCGGCAGGACCACGTCGTGGTGGTCAAGCCGCCGCCCGGGCGGCAGGACATCCGCAAGCTCCAGCTCGTCGACGTCCACAACCCCGACCGTGGGATCGCCCGGCCGCTGGGCACCGAGGGCAAGAACGACACGTCGTTCAGCACCCACGAGAAACACACCGTGCCTGCCGTCACCGGCATGGTGTTCGCCCGGGCGACCCAGAGCCTGGCGGACGAGGGGCTGGCGATGGCGTACGACGGCGGCACTCTGCCGCCCGACGACGCCCCGGTCATCGCCACCCAGCCCGCCGCGGGCAGCGAGGTCGAATGGGGCACGCCCGTGACCCTGAGCGTGCGGGACGACAGCCCGTCCGACACCGGCGATGGTGAGGACTCGCCGTCGGAATCCGGTGGAGCGACCACGGGTGGCCCCGACGACGCGAGCTCGGGCCTGGACGCGTCGAGCTCTGGCCCCGGGAGCACCCCGCCGACTCCGTCCGGCCCCTCGTCCGGCCCCTCGTCCGGCCCCTCATCCTCGGGCGGAGACACCGGAACACCGACGACGCCCGGTTCGAGCGGCGGCACTGATGGCGGGACGGACGGCCCGACGAACGGCGGGACGCACTCATCGCCCCCGCCGGACACTTCTCCACCGAACACTCCTCCACCGGACACTTCTCCGCCGGAACCATCGCAGACGCCGACCAGAAGCGACCCGGTCACCCCCTCGCAGCCCACCTCGGCCGCCCCGCCCTCGGTCGACCCCACCGTCAGCAGCGCGCCACCGTCGACCGAACCGGAGTCGAGCGGGCCCGCCCCGGTCGACCCCGGCACCAGCGACTCCGCGCCCGGTGAACCCTCCACGACCGACTCCGGCGGGGCCACCGAGGTCATGACCTGATCCGCGTACGAACCGACGCAGAACCCGGGGAGCAACCGGATGGCAGCAGGATCACCGCAGTCGGGAGTGGGCCGTGTCATCGGCGGCCGGTATCTGCTCCTGGACCAGGTCGGTTCCGGCGGGATGGGCCATGTCTGGCTCGCCCACGACCAGCGGCTCGACTGCGAGGTCGCACTCAAGGAGATCAAGTTCCGCGGTGTCCCGGAGAGCGGTGAGGAGCACGAGTCGCGCATCGCCCGCGCCCGCGCCGAGGCGCGGCACGCGGCGGTACTGCGCGGGCACCCGCACGTGGTGACCGTGCACGACGTACTGGAGCACGAGGGCCTGCCGTGGATCGTGATGGAGTACGTGGCGGGCGCGCAGGACCTGCGCGCCTGGCTCGCCCGGCGCGGCCCACTGGCCCCCGACGAGTGCGCCCGTATCGGCATCGCGGTACTCGACGCGCTGACCGCCGGGCACGAGCGCGGCATCATGCACCGGGACGTCAAGCCCGCGAACATCCTGCTCGCCCCGGATCGCACGGGCACCCCCGGCTCCCGCATTCTGCTCACCGACTACGGCGTCTCGGTCCAGCCGGACTCCCCCGAGACCCGTTGGACCCGGGCGTCCGTCCTGGTCGGCACGGCCGGCTATCTGGCACCGGAGCGGGCCTCGGGCGGGCCACCGACCGCGGCGGCCGACCTGTTCTCGCTGGGCTGCACCCTGTACTTCGGTGTGGAGGGCACCGGTCCCTTCGACCGCGACAGCGATCTGGGGACACTGACCGCCGTCGTCCTGGAAGAGGCGCCACCGACGCGGCGGGCCGGTGCGCTACGGCCGATCATCGAGGCGCTGCTGGTGAAGGATCCCGTCCAGCGAATCTCCGCGGAGGACACGGCGGCGGCCCTGGCCCGCATCATCCTGCCCGAGCCCCATCCGCCGACCCAGGTGGACCCGGGCTCGCGGCCGCCATGGGCGGGGCTCGTCACCTCCGACGCCTCCGGGGGCCTGGCGCCACCGGGCCGGGCGGGCTCCGGCGCCCCGGCGCGGGACCAGGGCTTCGCGGCATCGGCGCGGGACCAGGGCCTGGCCGCCCCCGCCGGAGAGCAGGGCTTCGCGGCACCGGCCGCCCGCACCGCCGCGGCCTACGCCCCTACGGCCGATGCCGCTCGCGCACCGGCGCCCCACCCGGCGTACACGCCCACAGCGCACGCCACCAACGCCCCGGCCCCCGGATACGCCCCCCGGCCGGGCCAGGGCTTCGGCCCGCCGAACCCGAGCACCCCCCAACCCGGCGTCGGCTTCGGTCCGCCGTGGTCCGCGGGGCCGGTCACCCCCACCACAGGTCCCGGCAGGCGGCGCCGCAAACGCCCGCTCGTCCTGCAAGGCGCCGCGGCGCTGCTCCTCGCGCTGGCACTGACCGCGGGCGGGGTCTGGTACGCGATGGCGCGCAAGCACATCCCCCCGTACGGCGACACGGTCGGCCTGTCCGAGCCGCTCCGCAAGGGCGACTGCGTACTGAGCGACCCGTCCCCCGCGCCCTCGACGGGTGTCCCGCGGTTGCAACTGGATCCCAGCTGCGCAGCCCTGCGCCCCGACGGGCAGGTGATGGAGCTGTACCAGGCCCGCTCGTTCGAGGACGCGAGCCGCAGCGGAGCGAACCAGTGCGCCGAGCGGACGAAGTCCGTCGCGGACAAGCTCGCATGGCATGTGCAGAGCCTGGCCGTAGTGCCGACGCGCGACGGCTTCGAGGCCACCGGCGGCAACGTCGCGTGCCTGCTGGTCGGGAAACACGGACCGGAGTACGGCAAGCTGGGCGGCCTGCGCCCGTACGGGATGACGTTCGAGGACGCGACCCAGATGCAGGAGGACGACTGCCTCGGCCATGTACGCGGGGACGCGCGCCAGTACACCCACTACGAGCTCGTCTCCTGCGACAAGGACCATGCAGGGGTGGTCGTCCGCATCACGCACCTCGATACCTTCGAGGCCGGCAAGGACGCCGACGCCGAGGCGGACGCGCAGTGCGCGACAGACGCCCCGCCGGAGGACTTCGGCTACAGCTCCCGCACCTACCTGAGCCATGGCCTGCGCAGCAAAGGGCTGTGGGCGAAGGGGTACTACCTGGTGGTCTGCGGCATCGAGCGCCGGGACAAAACCCTCATGCGCGGAAACGAGTAGCCTGCCCGGCCCTGGCGAACCTCGCCCTGTCGGGTGAAAATGGCCCCAGGCCACGGCCCGCTTCGCGGACCCCGCCTCGAGGAGGGTGGTGCTGCGATGCCCGGTTCGACGAAGACGATGGGGGTGCTCACCGTCGGTGGGCTCGTCATGGTGACGGCCTACACGGTGGCGCTCGGCAGCAATGGCTGGCTGTGGTTCGGCTGGGTGGTACTCGGCCTGATCACACTCGGGATGGTGGCCTCGCGCAGCACCTGACGCCCGGGGCGAAACACCGTCCACCTGATCGGGTAAGCTGCGCTCTGTGCGTTGCGAGAACCAAGCGCGTACATCGTGCTGATCGAGAGCCAAGACAGCACATGCACCTCCAAGCTTTTCCCTGTCAAACCGGGCTGGTTTCAACCCGGCTGGTGTTGATCGCGGAAGACCTGTTGGGTCGCTGACCCGCAGGCAGCGTAAGCCAGGAATCCCCCTGCTTTAGCTGGGGGAGGATTCAATGTCTGGGCAGCCGTCCCGCCGAGTGCACGCCCGGCTGGTACTTCGGCAGCCGGGCGGTGATCTTCATGCCCGCGCCCACCGCGGTCTCGATGACCAGGCCGTAGTCGTCCCCGTACACCTGGCGCAGCCGGTCGTCGACGTTGGACAGTCCGATGCCGCCCGAGGGACTGACCTCACCGGCGAGGATGCGGCGCAGCCGGTCGGGGTCCATTCCGGTGCCGTTGTCCTCGATGACGACCAGTGCCTCGGCGCCCGCGTCCTGTGCGGTGATGCTGATGTGGCTCTTGTTCGACAAGTCTGCCTTGCCCTCCAGGCCGTGCTTGACGGCGTTCTCCACGAGGGGCTGAAGGCAGAGGAAGGGCAGCGCGACCGGCAGTACCTCGGGCGCGATCTGCAGGGTGACCGAGAGACGGTCGCCGAAGCGGGCCCGTACGAGCGCCAAGTAGTGGTCGATGGCGTGGAGTTCGTCGGCGAGGGTGGTGAAGTCGCCATGCTTGCGGAACGAGTACCGGGTGAAGTCGGCGAATTCCAGGAGCAGTTCGCGGGCGCGTTCCGGATCGGTACGGACGAACGAGGCGATCACCGCGAGCGAGTTGAAGATGAAGTGCGGGGATATCTGGGCGCGCAGGGCCTTGATCTCGGCCTCGATCAGGCGGGTACGGGACTGGTCGAGGTCGGCGAGTTCCAGTTGTACCGAGACCCAGCGGGCCACCTCGCCCGCGGCCCGCACCAGCACGGCGGACTCGCGGGGCGCGCAGGCGACAAGGGCTCCGTGCACACGGTCGTCGACGGTGAGTGGTGCGACGACGGCCCAGCGCAGGGAACAGTCCGGCTCGTCGCACCCGAGCGGGAAGGCCTCGCCGCGCCCGGTCTCCAGCGGGCCGCCGAGCCGTTCCATGATCTCCGTGCGGTGGTGCTCCCCCACGCCGTCCCAGGCGAGGACCGTGTCCTGGTCGATGAGGCAGAGGGCATCCGTGCCGAGCAGAGTGCGCAGTCGTCGGGCGGACTTGCGGGCCGTCTCCTCGGTGAGCCCCGCACGCAGCGGGGGCGCGGCCAGCGAGGCGGTGTGCAGGGTCTCGAAGGTGGCGTGCTCGACGGGGGTGCCGAGTCCGCCCAGGTTCTGGGGCCGCGCGGTGCGCCTGCCGAGCCAGAACCCGGCGGCGAGCAGGGGGAGTACGGCGACACAGAGGCCCGCGAGGAATCCGCTCATGCCTTGGCCCCTCCCCGAACTTCTCCCCGTGCCTCTTCTGCCCGTGTCTCCCCCGGTACCTCGCCCGTCACCTCGGCCCGCGTCTCCCCTCGCGTCTCTCCTCTTGTCTCTCCCCGTATTTCTCCCCCGGAGAGTTCTTCCGGCAGATGGAACCGGGCCAGTATCGCCGCGGTCCCGGCCGGTACCCGTCCCGGCGTGGCCAGCGACACCAGCACCATCGTGAGGAACCCGAGCGGCACCGACCAGAGCGCGGGCCAGGCCAGGAACGCGTGCAACGAACCAGAGCCCGGGTAGCCCGCCATGGTCGCGGCCACCGCGACGAAGGCCGCACCGCCGCCGACCAGCATTCCGGCGGACGCGCCCGGCGGGGTCAGCCGCCGCCACCAGATGCCGAGGACGAGCAGCGGGCAGAAGGAGGACGCGGACACGGCGAAGGCGAGGCCGACCGCGTCGGCGGCCGGCAGCCCGCCCACCATCGCGCTCGCCGCGAGCGGCACCATCATGGCCAGCGCGGTGCCCAGCCTGAAGTGCCGTACTCCGCGCGAAGGCAGCACGTCCTGCGTGAGCACCCCGGCCACCGCCATCGTCAGTCCGGACGCGGTCGACAGGAACGCCGCGAAGGCCCCGCCCGCCACCAGCGCGCCCAGGAGATCCGCGCCGAGCCCGCCGATCACCCGGTCCGGCAGGAGCAGGACAGCCGCGTCCGCGTTCCCGGTGAGCGTGAGTTCGGGAGCGTACAGCCTGCCCAGCGCCCCGTAGACGGGCGGCAGGAGGTAGAAAGCGCCGATCAGGCCGAGCACGGCGACGGTGGTGCGGCGGGCCGCGACACCGTGCGGACTGGTGTAGAAGCGGACGACCACGTGCGGCAGTCCCATCGTGCCGAGGAAGGTGGCGAGGATGAGGCCGTACGTGGCATACAGCGGGCGTTCCTCGCGACCGGCCGCCAGCGAGGTGGACATGCCGCTGTTGCTGCCGCGGTCGGCGACCGGGACCGGGTCGCCCTTGGTGAAGGTCAGCGCGGTGCCGCGTTCGATGTGGTGGACGCCTGCGGGGAGTTGGATGCGCTCGTCCTGATGGCGCCGGCCGTCGACCGTGCCCGTCGCCGTGACGGTCAGGGGGCTCGAGAGTTTCAGGTCGAGGCTGTCGTCGACGCGGACGACCCGCTGCTCGCGGAAGGTGGCCGGTTCGTCGAAGCCGTCGCGCGGTGCCCCGTCGGCCTGCCAGGCGAGGACCAGGAAGAGGGCGGGGACCAGCAGGGCGGTGAGCTTGAGCCAGTACTGGAAGGCCTGCACGAAGGTGATGCTGCGCATACCGCCGGCGGCGACGGTGGCGACCACCACGACCGCGACGAGCACCCCGCCGAACCAGTCGGGCGCGTCGGTGAGCACGGCCAACGTCAGGCCCGCGCCCTGCAGTTGGGGCAGCAGATACAGCCAGCCGACCCCGACCACGAAGGCCCCGGCCAGGCGGCGCACCGCCTGTGAGCCGAGCCGCGCCTCCGCGAAGTCGGGCAGCGTGTACGCGCCGGAGCGGCGCAGCGGGGCCGCGACGAAGAGGAGGAGCACCAGATAGCCCGCCGTGTAGCCGACGGGGTACCAGAGCATGTCGGGGCCCTGGACCAGGACGAGACCGGCGATGCCGAGGAAGGACGCGGCGGAGAGGTACTCGCCGCTGATCGCGGCCGCGTTGAGCCGTGGGCCCACGGTGCGTGAGGCGACGTAGAAGTCGGAGGTGGTCCGGGAGATCCGCAGGCCGAACGCGCCGACCAGGACGGTCGCCACGACGACGAGGGCCACCGCGGGGACGGCGTAGTTCTGGTTCATGGGTCAGCGGTCCTCGACCAGGCGCACGAAGTCCTTCTCGTTGCGCTCCGCGCGGCGCACGTACCAGCGGGCGAGCAGCACCAGCGGCGGGTAGACGCAGCATCCGAGCACGACCCACTCGAGGCTCTCGCCGTCCGGCATCGCGGCGAAGGCGAGGGGCAGCGGACCGATGAGCAGGACCAGGACGGCGAACACCAGGAGTGCCGCCCGGAGTTGGCTGCGCATCAAGGAACGGACGTAGGTGTGGCCGAGTGTGGTCTGTTCGTCGATCTCGGTCCTGGGCCGGTAGTAACCGGACGTCCCGCGGGTGCGCCGGGGTACCCCGGTGACGACCACACGGCGTTCGGTCGGGTCCTGCGGCACGCCGCCCTCCTCAGCTCGTGGTCCGGCGCATCAGCAGATCACGCAGTTCGCGGGCGTGCCGACGGCTGACCTGGAGTTCCACCGAGTCGATGAGGACACTGACCGTGCCCGCGTCCAGGCGGAGTTCGCCGATGTGGCGCAGTGCGACGAGGTGGCGCCGGTGGATGCGGACGAAGCCCCGGGAGCGCCAGCGTTCCTCCAGGGTGGACAGCGGGATGCGGACGAGGTGCGTGCCCTGGGCGGTGTGCAGGCGAGCGTAGTCGCCGTGCGCCTCGACGTGGGTGATGTCCTCGACGGCCACGAAGCGGGTCACGCCGCCGAGTTCGACGGATATATGGTCCGGGTCCGGCTCGTGCACGGGTATCAGCGGGGCGGTGTCCCGGAGTTGGGCGGCGCGCCGGACGGCCTCCGCCAGCCGCTCCCTGCGCACCGGCTTCAGTACGTAGTCGACCGCCTTGAGGTCGAAGGCCTGGACGGCGAAACCTTCGTGGGCGGTCACGAACACGACGAGCGGCGGTTTGGCGAACCCGGTGAGCAGCCTGGCCAGGTCGAGTCCGTCGAGCCCGGGCATGTGGATGTCGAGGAAGACGACGTCGATCGCGTCGGGCCCGTCGGGGCCCGACGCGAGCGCCCGGTTGATCCGGCGCAGCGCTCCGGTCGCGTCGCTCGCGCCCTCAGCGCCGGCGATCCGTGGATCGGCGTTCAGTAGATACAGGAGTTCCTCGAGAGTCGGTTGTTCGTCGTCGACGGCGAGCGCGCGCAGCATGAAGGTGGAGTGTAAGAGCAATTCGTACGACTGGACATGCGGCGCGTGGACGTTGCCGCCGCGCGCGGCGCGGGCGTCGCCGCGGCACGGGGCACGGATGTCGGCACAGTGCTCGGCACGGATGTGGCACGGTGCTCGGCATGGGCGTCGCCGCCGTGCGGGCCCCGGACGTTGTCGCTGGATACAGTGCCGCCATGAACAGCAAGCCCGCCATGTTCGACGAGCTCGACCGCAAGATCATCACGGCCTTGATGGCCAATGCCCGGACGAGCTTCGCCGAGATCGGCACGGCGGTCGGGCTGTCGGCGACCGCGGTCAAGCGCCGCGTCGACCGGCTCCGCGAGACCGGCGTGATCACCGGGTTCACGGCGACGGTGAAGCCGACGGCACTCGGCTGGCGTACGGAGGCGTACGTGGAGGTGTACTGCGAGGGCGCCGCGCCGCCCCGGCGGCTCGCGGAGGTGGTGCGCAACCATCCCGAGATCACCGCGGCCATGACCGTGACCGGCGGCGCGGACGCGCTGCTGCATGTGCGCGCGACGGACGTGGAGCACTTCGAGGAGGTGCTGGAGCGGATCCGTATCGAGCCCTTCATCCGGAAGACGATCAGTTACATGGTGCTGTCCCACCTGCTGCCGGAGGCCCCGGAGGCGGGAGCGACCCACGCCGCACCAGAAGACGCATCGAACGTGCGCTGACCACCGGATTTGCGCAGCAATACTGCGCACACGCGCAGCTCTCCGCGCTTGTCGTCCGTATCCCCCTTTTTCTACCGTGGAGACATCCCCAGCCGACACCGCAGGAAGCGGAGGAACCTCTCTGTGCCTGACAGCCGTGTGCCGCGCCTTCGGCGCTTTCTCGTCTGCGAACCCAGACACTTCGCCGTGCAGTACGCGATCAACCCCTGGATGAATCCGGACACCCAGGTGGACGTCGATCTCGCCCGCGGCCAGTGGGCGGCGCTCATCAGCGCCTATCGCGCCCATGGCCACACCGTGGACACCGTGGAACCCGTCGCGGATCTTCCGGACATGGTGTTCGCGGCGAACTCCGCGCTCGTCCTGGCGGGCCGTGTCTTCGGCTCGCTCTTCCACGCTCCCCAGCGCCGCCCCGAGTCCCTCGCGTACGACACCTGGTTCAAGGATGCCGGTTTCGACGTGTACCGCCCGGAGTCGGTGTGCGAGGGCGAGGGCGACCTCGTACCGGTGGGCCGGTATGTGCTGGCCGGCACCGGTTTCCGGACCACCCGTGAGGCGCACCGCGAGGTGCAGGAGTTCTTCGGCGTGCCGACGATCAGCCTCCAGCTGGTGGACCCGCGCTTCTACCACTTGGACACCGCGCTGTTCGTCCTGGACGAGGACAACATCGCGTACTACCCGCAGGCGTTCTCGCCCGGCAGCCGCGAGGTGCTCGGGCGGCTGTTCCCGGACGCGGTGCTCGCGACCCGCGAGGACGCGCTGGCGTTCGGCCTGAACTCCGTGTCCGACGGCCGCCACGTCTTCATCGCGCCGCGCGCCGAGGCCCTCGCCGACCAGCTCGCACGCCACGGCTACGTCCCCGTCCCCGTCGACCTCTCGGAGTTCCACAAGGCCGGCGGCGGCATCAAGTGCTGCACCCAGGAGATCCGCTCATGACCGCTCCCGCCCGTACGCTGACCTCCGCCGACCTGATCCGCGCCGAGGCGCCCGTCCTCGCGCACAACTACCACCCCCTGCCCGTGGTCGTCGCCCGCGCCGAGGGCACCTGGGTCGAGGACGTCGAGGGCCGCCGCTACCTCGACATGCTGGCGGGCTACTCGGCCCTCAACTTCGGCCACCGCAACCCGGTGCTGATCGACGCCGCCCACCGCCAGCTCGATCTGCTGACCCTCACCTCCCGCGCCTTCCACAACGACCGGCTGGCCCGCTTCGCCGAATCCCTGGCCGGGTTGACGGGCCTGGACATGGTGCTGCCGATGAACACGGGCGCGGAGGCGGTGGAGAGCGCCATCAAGGTGGCCCGCAAGTGGGCGTACGAGGTGAAGGGCGTCGCTCCGGATCAGGCGACCGTCGTTGTGGCGGCCGACAACTTCCACGGCCGGACGACCACGATCGTCAGCTTCTCCACGGACGAGACGGCCCGCACCGGCTTCGGCCCCTTCACGCCGGGCTTCCGCGTCGTCCCGTACAACGACCTCGCCGCCCTCGAGGCGGCCGTCGACGAGACGACCGCGGCCGTGCTGATCGAGCCCATCCAGGGCGAGGCGGGCGTGGTCATCCCGGACGAGGGCTACCTGACCGGCGTACGCGAACTGACCCGCCGCACCGGCTGCCTGTTCATCGCGGACGAGATCCAGTCGGGCCTCGGCCGCACCGGCACCACCCTCGCCGTCGACCACGAGGGCGTCGTCCCTGATCTGCTGCTGCTCGGCAAGGCGCTCGGCGGCGGCATCGTGCCGGTCTCGGCGGTGGTCGGCCGTCGGGATGTGCTCGGAGTGCTGCGGCCCGGCGAACACGGTTCGACGTTCGGTGGCAACCCGCTCGCCGCGGCGGTCGGTTCGGCGGTCGTCGAGCTGCTGGAGACCGGCGAATTCCAGCGCAGGGCAACCGAGCTGGGCGTCATCCTGTGGGACGGTCTGGCCGCGCTGGTGGGCCGGGGCGTCGAGGGCTTCCGCTCGCGCGGGCTGTGGGCGGGCGTCGACATCGACCCCGCGCTCGGCACGGGGCGCGAGATCAGCGAGGGCCTGATGCGTGAGGGGGTTCTGGTCAAGGACACCCACGGATCGACCATCCGGCTGGCCCCGCCACTGACCATCACCGGCGAGGAGCTCCAGTCCGCTCTGGGGACCTTGGAGAAGGTGCTGACGCAAGGGGTCTGATACCGGCCAAGTGGCCCCAGAGGCCACAGAGAGTGACACTGGAACGGTTACGCCCGGCGACGGCCACGCCTACACTGATCGCTCCCCGGGGAAATGTCCCGGGGGAAAAGAGGAGCGCTTCAGTGTTTTATTACGTGCTCAAATATGTGCTTCTGGGTCCGCTGTTGAGGCTGGTCTTCCGGCCTCGGATCGAGGGCCTTGAGCACATTCCGTCGTCGGGCCCCGCCATCGTGGCCGGCAACCATCTGTCGTTCTCGGACCACTTCCTGATGCCCGCGATCCTCAAGCGGCGCATCACCTTCCTCGCGAAGGCCGAGTACTTCACGGGCCCCGGCATCAAGGGCCGTCTGACAGCCACGTTCTTCCGCAGCGCGGGGCAGATCCCGGTGGACCGCTCGGGCAAGCAGGCGGGGCAGGCCGCGATCCGCGAAGGTCTCGGAGTGCTGCGCAAGGACGAACTGCTCGGCATCTACCCGGAAGGCACCCGCTCGCACGACGGCCGCCTCTACAAGGGCAAGGTCGGCGTCGCGGTGATGGCCCTGAAGGCCCAGGTCCCGGTCATCCCCTGCGCGATGATCGGCACCTTCGAGGCGCAGCCGCCGGGCCAGAAGATCCCGAGCATCCACCCCGTGGTGATCCGCTTCGGCCAACCCCTCGACTTCTCCCGCTACGCCGGGATGGAGGACGAGAAGGCCGTCCTGCGCGCCATCACCGACGAGATCATGTACGCCATCCTCAGCCTCTCCGAACAGGAGTACGTCGACCGTTACGCGGCCGTCGTGAAGGCCGAGGAGGCCAAGGAGGCCGCCGAGAGCGCGGCGAAGGCCCGCAAGTTCCCGCGGATGCCCTTGAGTTGACAAGCACCCCGACCCCGCCGTACGTCCTGTACATTTTCTACGTATGAGACGTGCTGTAGTGATCGGGGCGACGGGGCAGATCGGACGCGCGACGGTGGGCGCCCTCATCGAGGACGGCTGGGAGGTGACGGCCGCCTCGCTCGGCGGTGGCCGGGACGAGAACTGGCCCGCGGAGGTGCGCGCGGTGCGCCTCGACCGCGCGGACGACCCGGCGCTGGCCGCGGTGATCGGCGACGGCTGCGAGGTGCTGGTCGACATGGTCGCGTACGACGCCGGTCACGGACGCCAGCTGGCCGGCCTGGCCGGCCGCGTCGGCTCAGCCGTGGTGATCTCCAGCGTGTCGGTGTACGAGGACGACAAGGGGCGCGGCTTCGACACCCAGTCGGAGCCGGACGGCTTCCCCCACTACCCGGTGCCCATCCCCGAGAGCCGGTCCACCGTAACGCCCGGTGACGCCACGTACAGCACCCGCAAGGCCGCCCTGGAGCGCGAACTCCTCGCCGCGGGTGACCGGTTGCCGACGACCCTGTTGCGGGCGGGCGCGATCCACGGCCCGTACTGCCGCTCGCCCCGCGAGCTGTATTTCGTCAAGCGCAACCTCGACGGCCGTCGCAGGCGCGTCCTCGCGTACGGCGGCGAGAGCCGCTTCCATCCGGTGAGCATCCACACCCTCGCGGAGCTGATCCGGCTCGCCGCCGCGCGGCCGGGATCTCGCGTCCTCAACGCCTGCGATCCCGATGTGCCGACCGTGGCGGAGATCGGCGCGGCGATCGACGCCGTGATGGGTGTCGAGACGGAGTCCGTCCTGGTGGACGGGGCCGCTCCGGAACCGACCGTGGGCGACACGCCCTGGTCGGTTCCGCTGCCGGTGATCTGCGACATGGCCGCGGCGGAACGGGAGTTGGGCTACCGTCCGGTGGTCCGGTACGCCGACACGCTCCCGGAGACGGTCGCCTCGATCGAACGTCAACTCGCCGGGCGGGACTGGCGGGAGGCGTACCCGAAGATGCTCCAGGCATACGGGGATGTTCTCTTCGACTACGCGGCCGAGGACGCCTGGCTCGCGTCATGAGCGAGGGGCGGCCGGAGTCCGGCCGCCCCTCCCTCTTCGGGTACTGACTACGGCTTGGGCGTGGCGTGCGGGGTGCACGTCACGTCCGCCGCGTCCGTCTTGCCGGTGAGCAGGTAGGTGTCCACCCGCTCGTTGATGCAGGGGTTGACCAGGCCGGTCACACCGTGCGAGCCCGCGTCCTTCTCCGTGATCAGGCGGGAGCCCTTGAAGCGCTGGTGCAGTTCGACGGCGCCGGGGTACGGCGTGGCTGCGTCATCCGTGGACTGCACGATCAGGACGGCCGGCAGACCCTTGCCGGTCTTCACGTTCACCGGCGTCTGCTGCTTGACCGGCCAGGTGGCGCACGGCAGGTTCATCCACGCGTTGGCCCAGGTCATGAACGGGTAGTCCTTGTGCAGCCGCGTGTTGTCCTTGTCCCACTTCGTCCAGCTGGTGGGCCACTTGGCGTCGGTGCACTCGACGGCCGTGTAGACGGCGTTGCCGTTCTCCGAGGAGATGTTGCCCGCGGTGTCCGACAGGTCGGGAGCCGCGGCGTCGACGAGCGCCTGGGTGTCACCCGCGACGTACTTGCTGAACACCGTGGCGACCGGCACCCACGAGGAGTCGTAGTACGGGGCGCTCTGGAAGAAGGAGATCAGCTCGGCGGGTCCGACGACGCCACCGAGCGGGCTCTTCTTCGCGGTGGCGCGCAGCTTCAGCCACTGGTCCTGCACTTCGGCCCGGGTGTCGCCCAGATGGAAGGTCGCGTCGTTCTTGGCGACCCAGTCCTCCCAGTCCTTCCAGCGGCCCTCGAAGGCGACGTCCTGGTCGAGGTTGGCCTCGTACCAGATCTTCTCGCGCGACGGGTTGACGACACTGTCGACGACCATACGACGGACGTGACCCGGGAAGAGCGTGCCGTAGACCGCGCCGAGGTACGTGCCGTACGAGACACCCAGGTAGTTGAGCTTCTTCTCGCCGAGTGCGGCCCGGATGACGTCCAGGTCGCGCGCGGTGTTGGGCGTGGTCATCTGTGCCAGCATGTCCTTGCCCGTGCGCTCGGCGCAGCCGTCCGCGTACTCGGCGGCCAGCTTGCGCTGGGCGCGCTTGTCCGCCTCGGAGTCCGGGACCGGGTCGGCCTTGGGCGCCTTCACGAACTCCTGCGGGTCGATGCAGGATATGGGCGCCGAGTGACCGACACCGCGGGGGTCGAAGCCCACGAAGTCGTAGGCCTTGGCCGTGTTCGCCCAGATGGGGTTCTTGTTGGTGACCCGCGTCGGGAAGCGCATGCCTGAGCCGCCGGGGCCGCCCGGGTTGTAGACGAGGGCGCCTTGGCGCTCCTCCTTCGTACCCGTGTTCCCGATGCGGTCGACGGCGAGCTTGATCTGCTTGCCGTTCGGGTGGGCATAGTCGAGCGGGACGGTGACCCAGCCACACTGGATCGGCTTCACGATGCCCCAGTCCGCGGGGCAGTCCTGCCAGTCGATCCCGGCCTTGGCGGCCTTGGCGGCGGCGATCGCCGCGCCGCGGGCCACGCGGTCCTGACCGTGGCGCGAGTCGGCGGTGGCCGTCGGGGCCGTGACGGCTCCGGCAATCAGGGTCGCCGTGACGAGCGCTCCGGCCGAGCCGAGCGCTGTCACCCGTCTCGTCGGTCTCATAGCCCTCAAGTGGGACCTCCCCGTACATCGTTGCGATTGGTACGGGGATCCTTTCGGCTGTGAGGTCCCTGGGAACAGAGGAGATCGGGCTTCTTTACTAATCCGATAACCGGTGTACGGCGCTCCGTTGAGCGGAGACGTATGTTTCAGTCGAGGTCGCTCAAGGCTTCGTCCAACACCCGCCGCAGTCGCAGCGCGTCCGGCGCCAGCGCGCTGACCAGAGCAGCGGGCCCGGCGAGCGGCGTGAGCGCCGCGGACTCCCCCAGCAGCCGCGCTTGAACCGGGTTCCGCGCGAACTCAGGGCTGACGACGACGAGTTGACCCAGCGCGCGATGCCCGCCGAGGACAGCGGGCCCGTCCCAGCCACCGGGCGCACCGGGCCCGCACGCCAACTCCTGGTCCAGCAGTGGCCGTCCGTCGAGCCGCACGGTCAGGCGACTGGTGAGCCGGCCGGGTTCCTCACCGGCGCGCCCGAGCACCTGCTCCTCCCGGAAGACCAGCCGGGCGCCCCGCTGGAGTTCGATGCGCGAGGAGACGTACAGATCGCTGCCGCCTGCCGAGATCAACTGCTCGGGCAGCCAACGCAGTTCGCCCCCTTCGGCGACGCTCAGCCGCACGTCGTAGCGCGCCTCGCCCTTGGCCTGGCCCGGCAGCGCGATGGTCGCGGCGGCCGACCCGACGTGCAGCCGGGCTCCTTGGGCGACCTCCGCCTCGACGGTGAAGTGGTCGCCGCCGAGCGGACCGCTCATCGCGCCGACGAGCATGACCCGCGCCTCGTTGTCACTCGCTCGGGTGCGGCGCAGGGCGAGCGGCCCCTCACCCTCCAGCACGGGCAGCGAGGTACCGCCCCGGCCGTCGTCCCGTGCCCCGATCCGTGCGGTGGCCCGCACTCCCGCTGTCGTCATGCCGTCCACGCCGCGAGCCGCTCCCGCACCCAGGTGGCGACGTCGGTGACACCGCCCTCCGTCCGGAGCGACTGGAAGACGACGGGCAGTTGGGCCCGCTGCGCCTTGGCGTCGGCGGCCATCCGCCCCAGATCGGACCCCACGTACGGTGCGAGGTCGGTCTTGTTGACGACGAGCAGATCGGCGGTCGTCACACCGGGCCCGCCCTTGCGCGGGATGTCGTCCCCGCCCGCCACGTCGATGACGAAGATCTGCGCGTCGACCAGCCCCTTGGAGAAGGTCGCGGTGAGGTTGTCGCCCCCGGACTCCACGAGGATGAGATCCAGCGGCCCGATCTCGTCCTCCAGGTCCTCCACCGCTTCGAGGTTCGCCGAGATGTCGTCCCGGATCGCGGTGTGCGGGCAGGCCCCCGTCTCGACGGCGGTGATCCGCTCCGGCGGCAGCACGGCCTCCCGCAGCAGGAACTCGGCGTCCTCGCGCGTGTAGATGTCGTTCGTGACGACAGCGAGGGACAGTTCGTCGCGCAGCGCGCGGCAGAGCGCGGCGACGGTCGCCGTCTTGCCGGATCCGACCGGCCCGCCGAGCCCTATGCGCAGGGCACGACGGGAGCCGTCGGAACGGTGGGCGTCAGCGCTGACGGCGGAGGGGCCGTCGTGGGTGTGGGAGTGGTCGAGGTGCATGGTGTGCGGCTCCAGCCAGGTCTTGTTTTTCAGCCCGTCCGGCGTTTGAGGACAAGGCCGTTCAGGCCGAACGGGGTCTGGGGGCGGAGCCCCCAGGGGATGGGAAGGGGCAAGGGCTGCGGGGCGATCCTCCTACGACGCGAAGAGCCGCACAGCCCAAGCGGCATGCGCCTCCGCACCGATCTCGAGCAGCGGAGCGGAAGCCGCAGGCAGTGCGTCGACCCCGTCGTCGAGAGCCCGGCGAGCGGCACCGGCCGCCTGATGGGCCACGAGGTCCAGCTCCGGCGCGAGCCGCGCAAGAACCGCCGTGGCGTCGAACGGATCGAGGCTCAGCAGCCGCACCGTCGCGCTCGCCGGCCCGCTGACACTCTCGTACACGGAGCAGTACGCGGCGTCCTCGGGACCGAGCCCCGCGGCGCGCGCGGCGAGCCCGAGGACGACCGGCTGATGCGCTCCCTTGGGAAACGCCCGTGCCAGCGCATCGAGTTCCCCGGACGGCCAGGTCACCCGAGCCGCCCGCATCAACTGCCGTCCGAGCCGCCGCGCGGCGACCCGCAACGCGGGTGACGGCGTACGCGCGTCCGCGGCCGTGTCCAGCTCCGTCGGATCGGCCCCGAGCGCGGCCGCAGCGGCGAGGGCGGCCGACACCAGCCCCGCCGTGTGCAACCGTCCCCGGCAGAAGTCCTCCAGACTCGCCGCCCCGCTGATCCGCCCGGCCTTGACGGCGGCCTCGGCCCCGCCGGAGTGGGCGTGCCCTCCGGCGGGGAAGCGGCCGTCGGCCAGGACGAGAAGTGCTGCGCGGGACATCAGAAGAGGAAGTAACGCTGGGCCATGGGCAGTTCGGCGGCCGGTGTCGCCTCGACCAGTTCCCCGTCGATGTGCACGGCGAAGCTGTCGGGATCGACCCGCACCTGCGGCCGGGCGTCGTTCTCGCGCATGTCGGCCTTGGTCACCGCCCGGGTCGAGTCGATGGCGAGGAACCGCTTCCCGAGCGAAAGCCGCTCCGGCAGCCCGTCCTCGATGGCCATAGGAGCCACGAAGTTGAACGAGTTCGAGGCGGGCGCCCGCCCGATCGCCCCGAACATCGGCCGGGGCAGGATCGGCTGTGGCGTCGGGATGGACGCGTTCGCGTCGCCCATCTGCGCGTACGCGATCTGCCCGCCCTTGATGACCAGGTGCGGCTTGACCCCGAAGAACGCCGGCTCCCACAGCACCAGGTCGGCGAGCTTGCCGGTCTCGACGGAGCCGATCTCACGGGCGAGGCCCTGCGCGAGCGCCGGGTTGATCGTGTATTTGGCGACATAGCGACGTACGCGATGGTTGTCCGCGCGGCCGTCACCCGGCAAGGCACCCCGCCGCCGCTTCATCACATGGGCCGTCTGCCAGGTCCGCATGATGACCTCGCCGACCCGGCCCATGGCCTGCGCGTCGGAGGAGATGATCGAGATGGCGCCAAGGTCGTGGAGGATGTCCTCGGCCCCGATGGTGGACGGACGGATCCGGGACTCGGCGAAGGCCAGGTCCTCCGGGACGGCCGGGTTGAGGTGGTGGCAGACCATCAGCATGTCGAGGTGTTCCTCGGCGGTGTTGACGGTGTACGGCCGGGTCGGGTTGGTGGAGCTGGGCAGCACGTGCGGCTCGGAGACCACGGTCATGATGTCCGGCGCGTGCCCGCCGCCCGCACCCTCGGTGTGGTACGCGTGGATGCCTCGTCCGGCGATCGCGGCAAGGGTGTCGCCGACGAACCCGGCCTCGTTCAGGGTGTCCGTGTGGATGGCGACCTGGATGCCCGTCCGGTCGGCCACGGTCAGCGCGGCGTCGATGACGGCGGGCGTGGTGCCCCAGTCCTCGTGCAGCTTCAGACCGAGCGCGCCGCCGCGGATCTGCGACAGCATCGCGTCGTGCGAGACGGTGTTGCCCTTGCCGAGCAGACCGAAGTTGACCGGGTACTGCTCCATCGCCTCCAGCATCCGGGCCAGGTGCCAGGGGCCGGGAGTGACCGTGGTCGCCTTCGAGCCCTCGGCGGGCCCCGTGCCGCCGCCGACCAGCGTCGTGATGCCGGCCGCGAGCGCCTCGTCGGCGATCTGCGGACAGATCAGGTGGACGTGCGCGTCGATGGCACCCGCGGTGACGATCCGGCCGTTGCCCGCGATGATCTCGGTCTCCGGGCCGATCACCAGGTCGGGGTGCACCCCGTCCATGGTGTCCGGGTTGCCCGCCTTGCCGATGCCGGTGATCCGGCCGTCGCGGATGCCGACGTCGGCCTTGACGATCCCCCAGTGGTCGACGATCACGACCCCGGTGATGACCGTGTCGGGGGTGCCCTCTGCGCGCGTAGCGCGCGACTGGCCCATGGATTCGCGGATGACCTTGCCACCGCCGAACACCGCCTCGTCACCGGCGAAGCCGGGTCCGCCGGAACGGTCCTCCTCGATCTCGATCAGCAGGTCGGTGTCGGCGAGCCGGATACGGTCGCCGGTGGTGGGGCCGAACAGATCGGCGTACGCACCACGCGAGAGCTCAGGCATCGAGGGCACCTCCGGTCTCACCGCGCAGGCCGGGCACGACACGGGCGCCGGTGAGCGGAACGAGTTCGACGTCGACGGGGATCCCGGGCTCGAAGCGCACGGCGGTGCCGGCGGCGACGTTGAGCCGTTTGCCGCGCGCGGCGGCGCGGTCGAATTCCAGACCGGGATTGGCCTCGGCGAAGTGGTAGTGGGAGCCGACCTGGACGGGCCGGTCGGCGGCGTTGAGGACGCTCAGCGGGGTGACCTCACGGCCTTCGTTGAAGGCGACGGGTCCGTCGGCGAACAGGATCTCTCCGGGAATCATGGCTCTCGCTCCCCCGTCAGACGATCGGGTCGTGGACGGTGACGAGCTTGGTGCCGTCCGGGAAGGTCGCCTCGACCTGGACGTCGTGGATCATCTCCGGGATGCCCTCCATGACGTCGTCGCGGGTGAGGATCTTGCGCCCGGAGGACATGAGCTCGGCCACGGTACGGCCGTCACGCGCGCCTTCGAGGATGTGCGACGTGATGAGGGCGACCGCCTCGGGGTGGTTCAGTTTCAGCCCTCGGGCACGGCGCTTCTCGGCCACGTCGGCGGCCACATGGATCAGCAGCCTCTCTTGCTCGTGCGGGGTCAGTTGCACGGCGTCCCACCTCACAGTCCTCGCTCCGGACCGTGCGGGGTCCGGTGGCCGCAGCCACCAAAACCCCTGGTGGCATGGATGCGCACGGTAGTTGGCCGTCGTTTCATGGACGTTAACCGGCCCGTGATCCACCGCTGACCGCCGGAGTGGGCTGCGCCACGCTCGCAACGCCCACGGCCCGGTACACCTCGGCCCACTCAGAATTGCGCGGCGACTCGGCCCACCCTTGGATCCCCGCCGGGGCAAAGGGCTTCCCCGGCGGGCCACACCTTCGGGATCCACCCCTACGTCGACGAGGCCGTCACCCGGGACGCCACCGAGGATCCGACCGTATACGGCGCGCGCCGCCGCCACGCAGCTGCCGACGGACGCGACAGCAGCCCCACCTCGCCCGGCAGCCCCACAAGGACTCCCGGCCGACCGGGGTGGCCCCGGAGCGCGACCCCACGCCGACGAGCCGACACCGGACGACCGCCTTCCCGGCTCCCCCCGGTCCGAACCGCCTTGCGGCTACGACGCGTTGGGCCCCCGGTGCTCCGCGGCGATGCCGAACCGCTGGCGCTCGCGTGGGGCGGAGGCGACCTCGCGGACGCTGGAGAGGGAGCTGACCACCTGCTCCTCGGCGGGCTCCTGGAGTGCCTCGAGTCGCTCGAGGTCTGCGGCGGAGACCAGGGCGACGAGAGGCTTCCCGTGCCGCGTCACGACGACGCGCTCGCCGCCGTACACCACCCGGTTGATCAGCTCGGCGAGCTCAGCTCTGGCTTGCGTCACCGGAATCTCGTAGGCCATGCCCTCCAGCTTAGACCGGGCCCTTCGACACCTCCGGACCGGAAGATCAGGCACCGGAAGACCCGCACCGGTCGCCATGACCGGTCCGCACCACCCACTCCCCCACGCCCCGGGCCGACTCCCGGTCGGGGGCGCCGCCGTTTTCGCTCTCAGCATGCCTCGCCCCCCGCCAGACGTACGTCCTGTACATTTTTTACAGAAGTCGACCAGAGGAGGCGCGCACCATGGACAGCCCGTCCGCCCGCTATGTCCTGCCCGAGTTCACCGAGCGCACGAGTGCGGGGCCCCGGACCCTCGATCCGTACTCGAAGCTGCTCGATGAGCGGATCGTGTTCCTCGGGACCCCGATCGACGACACGTCGGCGAACGATGTGATGGCGCAGTTCATGCACCTTGAGTACCTCGCGCCGGACCAGGACATCTCGCTGTACATCAACTCTCCCGGCGGCTCGTTCAGCGCGATGACGGCGCTCTACGACACGATGCGGTTCGTCACCTGCGACGTGCAGACCGTGTGCCTGGGGCAGGCCGCGTCGACCGCCGCCGTCCTGCTGGCCTGCGGCACGCCGGGCAAGCGGTTCGCGCTGCCGGGTGCCCGGGTGCTGATCCACCAGCCTTCACTGGCCGGGCCGGTACAGGGTCAGGCGAGCGATCTGGCCCTGCAGGCCGAGGAATTGATGCGCACTCGCAGGCTGCTGGAGGACATGCTCGTACGCCACACGGGGCAGAGTCCTGAGCAAGTCGCCGCCGACATCGAGCGGGACACGATCCTGGACGCGCAGGCGGCGTTGGCGTACGGACTGGTGGACGGGATCATCCCGAGCCGCAAGACCCCGCACACCGCACCGGGCGCGAGGAATGCCACACCCGACGCGAGGTGATCCGCCGATGGTGCCCGAACTGCCCCCACTGCCCGCACTGACCCGTGCCGAGGCCGAGCTGATCGACCGTTACCTCGACGTGGTCGACCTGCTCGGCCGTATCAACCCGGCCCGGCCGGGAGACACCTACCGCGGGCTGCGCGCCGCGCAGGCACTCGTAGGGAAAGCGACGGCACTGCGCGACGCCCTCGCGCTGATGCACCAGCGGGGCGAGAGCGAGGTGCACGCCCCGACCCTGGCGCAGGCCCTGCGGGTCCTCGACGGCGAGCGGCGGGCGGCCCGCGTCACCCTGCCGCCCGGCGCGGAGAGTTGACGCGTCCGGCCCGGGCTTCAAACGGACCAACCGGATTACCCCCTGATGGAGTAGACGCGGGTCCTTTCGGAGACCCGCAGAAGTTGCGCAACGCGCGTAACCCAGAAGCGGAACAGAAGGCTCCGGTGCTGGTGAAAGCGTCATCGATAGCCCCAACAGCCCTCGAACGGAAGAGTGTCCACCCGAACGGGTGAGTGGTGACTAACCCCACAAATCGCCGGTTCCGCTCGGATTTTCTGACTGGCATGCGTGAAGATCCCTTCGACGACAAGCCCCCGCCACAGCGGCGGGGCGGTCCGGGCGGACGCCGAGTCCTGCCGCCCCCGGATGACCGGTCGACAGATGTGCATCGGCAGGAGTGGAGGACCCAGCACGACGGTCCGCCGGAGAGATCCGGACGGACCTTGGGGTGAAGCCGCAGTACGCGGCCGGGCTACTTCGCCAGCCCGAATCCGACAGGTCATCCTTCACAGGCGGCTGACGAAGGGTTGCGCATGACTGCGCTCAATCGTGTTCCGTCGCTGTGGACGCGGGCCGGTACGGCCTCCGCGCTCACCCTCGCCGCCGTCGGCGGCGGGCTCGTGGTCCCGGGCGTCGCATCCGACGCCGAGGCGGCCACTGTGGCGACGAAGGCACTCCAGGTCGCGGCTTCCAAGAAGGGCTCCCCGTACCAGTACGGTGCCGCCGGGCCACGCCGCTTCGACTGCTCCGGGCTCACGCTCTACTCGTACAAGAAGGCAGGCAAGAAGCTGCCTCGTACGGCCGCGGCGCAGTACAACAAGTCCCGCCATGTCTCCGCCTCGAAACGCAAGGCCGGAGACCTCGTGTTCTTCCACTCGGGCAGCAGCGTGTACCACGTCGGCATCTACGCCGGGAAGGGAAAGATCTGGCACTCCCCGAAGACGGGGGAGGTCGTGAAGCTCCAGAAGATCTGGACCAAGAGCGTGTGGTACGGCCGGGTCAGCTGATCTGCCCGCGGGGGTGACGGCGGCCGCGCCGTCGCCCCCTCGGGGCATGAAACGGGATGAATCGGTTACTCGTACTCCATGGCCGAGCAACGTCCCCCCACAGATCGCGACGAGACGCCCCTCGAACGCGCCGACCGCAACTTCGGCGAACTGCTCCAGGAACTGCGCGTCACGCAGGCCGGGGTGCAGATTCTCTTCGCCTTCCTGCTGACCCTGGCCTTCACCCCGCGCTTCCCGTCCCTCGACACGATGCAGCGGGCCACGTACGTCGCGACGCTCCTGCTGGCCGTGCTGGCCACCGCCCTGTTCACGGCGCCTCCGGCCGTGCACCGGTTGCTGTTCGGGCAAGGTGCCAAGCCGACCATCGTGCGAGTCTCCTCCGCCCTGACCACGTTAGGTATGGGCGTTCTCATGCTGGCGATCACGGGATCGGTGCTGCTCGTCGTGGACGTGGCGGTCGGGCGGGGGCCCGGGATCGCCGCGAGCGCGGGCACACTGGTCGCCTATCTGGCGCTGTGGGGCGCGCTGCCGCGACTGGTCCGGCGTACCGTCGTCAGGACCGAAGAGGCTCCACAAGGAGCACCACGCCGAGAACGGTGAGTGCGGTGCCGGTGGCCGCCGCCACGACGCGGGCGGCGCGCGGCCTGCGCAGCAGGCGGCCGAGCCGGTCCACCAGCAACGCGACCGCCGGGAACCACACCAGGGCCAGGACGACCACGATCAGCGCCAGCAGCAGCGTGCGGGGCATCGCGGAGCTGCCCACGGGTACGAACTGCGGCAGCAGGCTGAGGAACGTGATGGGCGCCTTCGGGTTGAGCGCGTTGGTGACGAAACCCTGCCGCAGCGGGCCCGCACCCGAATCCGCCCCTTCGACCACCGCCCCGCTCGGCCGCCGCAGCCCCCACAAGGTCCGTACGCCGAGGTACAGCACATAGGCGCCGCCGAGCAGCTGCAGCGCCCGGAACAGCGCGGGCACGGCCGCGAGGACCGCGGCGACCCCGGCGACCGCCAGCGCCGTGTGCAGGAGCAGCCCGCCGGTGATCCCGAGCGCGCACGCGACCCCGGCCCTGCGGGAGACCAGGGCATTGCGTACGACGACGGCGAAGTCCGCGCCCGGCATGGCGACCATGCCCGCGGCGACCCCGGTGAAGGCGATGAGCTGTGAGTCCATGGCCACCAGGCTGCCCGGACCAGGCCTTCAACAGGTATGTCGAATATCCTGGGTCAGTCTTAAGCAGTCGTTTAGACCGTCGTCCAGGCACTCGTCCAGGCACTCGTCCAGGCACTCGTTCAGACGCAGAGGCGGTGTTTCGAGCCCCGGGAAGGTCAGGAGGGGCACTATGTACGACCCGACGCGGCTCGCGGCCCTGGTGGCGGTCGCCGAGGCGGGATCGATCACCCGGGCCGCCGAGCGCCTCGGGTACACGCCGCCCGCGCTCTCCCAGCAGCTGGCGAAGCTGGAGCGGGAGGCGGGCGCGAGCCTCCTGGTGCGGTCCCATCGCGGGGCGCGGCTCACGGACGCGGGCGAGCTGCTCGTGGCGCGAGCCCGCCGGATTCTCGACGAGATGGAGCGGGCCCGGCACGAACTGGCCGGGCTGGCCGGGCTGTCCGGCGGCACTCTGCGGCTCGGCACCTTCCAGACGGCGGGTATCCATCTACTGCCGCCGGTGCTCAGCGCCTTCCGCCGGGCGCACCCGGACGTACAGCTCACGGTCGCGAACTGTGAGCCCCCGGACGGTGTTTCGGCGGTGGCGGCGGGCGAGGTGGACCTCGCGCTGACCCACGCCTACGAGCCCGCGGACCCCGTGCGCCTCCCCTCGTCGGTGCGCGCGGAGCCGGTGCTGGTCGAGGAGTTGGTCCTCGTGACCGCGCCGGGGCACGTCCTGGCGGGCGGTTCGGCGCGGCTGCCGCTGACCGAACTCGCCGGACAGCCACTGATCAGCATGGCCCCGGATCATCCACCGCGACAGGGCGTGGAGGCCGCGCTGGCCCGGGCCGGTGCCACGCCGTCGGTGCGGGTCGAGACTCCCGGGTACGCCCTGGTGTGCGCGCTGGTCAGCGCGGGGCTCGGGGTCGCGGTCGTACCGGAGATGGTGGCCAGGACCGCGGCGACTCCGGTGGGGCTGCGCCTGCTCGAGCCGGGGGACCTGCGGCGCACGATCTCCGTCGTCCACCGGACCGACCGTCCGACGCCGGCGGCCGATGCCTTCCGGGCCTTGCTGCGCGGCGCCTTCGGACGTGCGGCACAGCACAGGCCCGACAACTGATCGGCTTTCTTACGGCTCTTGTGGTCCCCCGGCCGTCACCGGCTGCGCCGGCACCGCCCACGGCAGTTCGATGGAGACCGTCTTGCCGCCCTCCCGGGTGGGCCGCACGAGAAGTCTGCCGCCGCACTCGGCGGTGAGCCAACGGATGATCACCATGCCGCGTCCGTTGTCCTGTTGGACGGCGGCGGGCAGGCGTTTCGGAAAGCGCGGGTGGCTGTCGGTGACGCCGAGGCGCAGGCGTTCGTCTCGGTCGAGCCGGACATCCACCCTGAAGGTGGGCGACTGCCCGAAAGTGTGCTGGACGGCGTTGGTGGCTAGTTCGGACACGATCAGCCGTACGGTGTCGGCGACTTCGGCGTCGCACGGCAGGCCCCATTCGGCCAATACTTCGGCGACAAATTTCCGGGCCGCGGAGACCGAGGCGGGATCGCTCGGCAGAGTGACGGATGCTTCATGGTGATCTGCCATGGCGACGTCGTCCCTTTCCCACGGGACCGGAGTCCGACAAGGAGCGGATGGTTCGAGTACGGTCCCGGACTGGTGCTTCGCGCCAGACTGCCATCACTGGGCCGGTCCCGGGAGCGATCCACCGAGATATGCATATATCTGTCGCTCGAAGCGGTGAACTCTGCGACGGCAGACCGCATTTGGGCGGCCCGGAGGGAGTAAGGAGTACGGCCATGCAGCACGGTCCCGCGGTACGCCGCCGCAAGCTCGGTGCCGAACTGCGCGCGCTGCGCGCCGGTGCGGGCCTCACCAGTGGTGAGGCCGCCCGTCTGGTCGGCTGGCATCAGTCGAAGGTGAGCCGGATCGAAACCGGCATCAGCGGGGTGAAGCCGGCGGACGTCCAGCGCCTTCTGGACGCCTACGCCGTCGACGAGCCCGAATTACGGGAACTCCTGGTCGGGTTGGCGGGCTCCGAGGGTAACGGGCGGCACCACTGGTGGCACGCCTACCGCGGAGTCCTGCCGCCGACATACCGCGATTTCATCAGTCTGGAGTCCCAGGCCAGCGGAATACGCACGCTGGAGACCTCGGTGGTACCGGGGCTGCTGCAGACTCCCGAGTACGCCCGGGAGGTGACCCGGGCCGCCGTCGGCGGTCTCGAGGACGGCAAGCTCGACGCGCTCGTCGAGGTGCGCCTCGCCCGCCAGGACGTGTTGCGTTCGATTCCGCCGCTGGAACTGAGCGCGGTCCTGGACGAGGCGGTATTACGACGCGAGGTCGGCGGACCGGAGGTCATGTCACGGCAACTCGACCGGCTGCGGGAGGCCGCCGCTCTTCCCCAAGTGCGGCTTCAGGTCCTGCCGTTCGCCGCGGGGGCACACATCGGAGTCACCGGACCTTTCGTTATTTTCTCATTTCCGAACACAACTGATCTGGATGTGGTTGTTCTCGACCACTTGACGAGTAGCCTCTACCTCGAGCGGAAAGAAGACCTCCAGGCCTACACCGAGGCCTTCAACGCCCTGCAGATCCACGCCCTTTCGCCCGAGGACTCGTTGGATTACATCGCCGTGCTACGTGACGGCGCGTGAGGAGGCACCATGTCCGCAATGCCTCGGTACGTACCTTCCAGTGCTTCACTCCACGACGTGCGGTGGCTGCGCAGCAGCCGCAGTACCGGAATGAACAACTGCGTCGAGACGGCACGACCGGGCCCAGGCCCCTGGGCCGGACTCGTGGCCGTGCGCGACTCCAAGAACAAGGCGGGCCCCGCTCTGGTCTTCGCCCCTGCGACCTGGAGGGGATTCATCGCGGGACTGAGCTGACGCCCACCCCGTTCACCGATGCCCGCTGATCACCCGTACGGCGTGTGCGATCTGCGCGTCGGTGAGGTCGGCGCGGGCGGTCAGCCGCAGCCGGGAGACGCCGTCGGGCACGGAGGGGGGACGGAAGCAGCCGACGGCGAGTCCCGCCGCACGGCAGTCGGCCGCCCACCGCACGGCCCGCTCGGGTGACGGCGCGCGCACGGAGACCACGGCCGCGTCCGGTCGTACGGCTTCCAGGCCCTCTGCCGTCAGCCGGGTGTGCAGCGCCGTCGCCACCTCACGGGCCCGTGCGGCACGCTCCGGCTCGCGGCGCAGCAGCCGCAGCGCCGCGAGAGCCGCGCCCGCCGCCGCGGGCGCCAGACCGGTGTCGAAGATGAACGTGCGCGCAGCGTTGATCACATGGTCGATGACCCGGGCGGGGCCGAGAACGGCGCCGCCCTGGCTGCCGAACGACTTGGAGAGCGTCGCGGTCACGACAAGGTCCGGGTCGCCCGCGAGCCCCGCCGCGTGCGGGGCGCCCCGGCCGCCGTCGCCCAGGACACCGAGCCCGTGCGCGTCGTCGACGAGGAGCGCGGCTCCGTGCTCCCGGCAGGCGGTGGCGAGCCCGGACAGCGGGGCCGCGTCGCCGTCCACCGAGAAGACGGTGTCGGAGACGGCCAGGGCGGGACCCTCGTGGGTTCCGAGTGCCTTGCGCACGGCGTCGGGATCGGCGTGCGCGACCACTTGGGTGACGCCGCGGGCGAGCCGGCAGCCGTCGATGAGCGAGGCGTGGTTGCCCGCGTCCGAGACGATGAGCGAGCCGTGGGGCGCGAGCGTGGTGACCGCGGCGAGATTCGCCGCGTAACCCGAGGAGAAGACGAGCGCGGACTCGAAGCCGCAGAAGTCGGCGAGCTCCCGTTCGAGCTCGCCGTGAAGTTCGGTCGTGCCGGTGACGAGCCGGGAGCCAGTGGCACCGGCGCCCCAGCGGTGGGCCGCGTCCGCGGCGGCCGCCGTGACCTCGGGGTGGCGGGCGAGGCCGAGGTAGTCGTTGCTCGCCAGATCGAGCATGGGAGAGTCCGCGGGGCGCGGGCGCAGGGTGCGGACGAGTCCGGCCTGTTGGCGCCGGTGCGCCTGCTCGTCGATCCACGCGAACGGCGATCCCGCCATGCTGGTGCCTCCGGGCCCTGAAGGTGGTCGTGAGGGTGGTCGTTTTGTAGGCAGTGCACAGACCCTAGCGGGACGGTCCGCCACCCATGATGTGGCAATACCCACACGTCGAACCGTCTCTGTTGTGCGATCTCTCCTTGGCCGCACGGGCCCGCATACGTCAGGATCAGATTTCATGGACCTGCTGAACACGCTGGTGGACAAGGGGCTTCGGCGCGAGCTGCCGACCCGTGACGAGGCACTGGCCGTGCTGGCCACCTCCGACGACGACGTGCTCGACGTGGTGACTGCGGCCGGGAAGGTGCGCCGGCACTGGTTCGGCCGTCGAGTGAAACTCAACTACCTGGTCAACCTGAAGTCGGGGCTGTGCCCCGAGGACTGCTCGTACTGCTCGCAGCGCCTCGGCTCCAAGGCCGACATCCTCAAGTACACCTGGCTCAAGCCCGACGAGGCCTCGCAGGCCGCGGCAGCCGGGCTGGCCGGGGGCGCCAAGCGGGTCTGCCTGGTGGCCAGCGGCCGCGGTCCGACGGACCGTGATGTGGACCGGGTCGCGGGCACCATCAAGGCGATCAAGGAGCAGAACGAGGGCGTCGAGGTGTGCGCCTGCCTGGGCCTGCTCTCCGACGGTCAGGCCGAACGGCTGCGCGAGGCGGGCGCGGACGCCTACAACCACAACCTGAACACGTCCGAGGGGACGTACGGGGACATCACGACCACGCACACGTACGCCGACCGGGTGGACACGGTCCAGAAGGCACACGCGGCGGGGCTGTCCGCCTGCTCGGGCCTGATCGCGGGCATGGGCGAGTCGGACGAGGACCTCGTCGACGTCGTCTACTCGCTGCGCGAGCTCGACCCGGACTCGGTTCCGGTGAACTTCCTGATCCCCTTCGAGGGCACCCCGCTCGCCAAGGAGTGGAACCTCACCCCGCAGCGCTGTCTGCGCATCCTCGCGATGGTCCGGTTCGTGTGCCCGGACGTCGAGGTGCGTATCGCGGGCGGCCGCGAGGTCCATCTGCGCACCATGCAGCCGCTCGCCCTGCACCTGGCCAACTCGATCTTCCTCGGTGACTACCTCACGAGCGAGGGGCAGGCCGGCAAGGCCGACCTCGACATGATCGCCGACGCCGGGTTCGAGGTGGAGAACGCGGGCGAGGTGACGCTGCCGGAGCACCGGGTTTCGACCGGGGGCGGGTGCGGCTCCCACGCGGAGGCCGGGTGCGGCTCCCACGCGGAGGCCGGGTGCGGCTCCCACGCGGAGGCCGGGTGCGGCTCGCACGCGGAGGCCGGGAGTGGCTCCGTCGGCTCGTCCGCCGAGGAGAGCGTTCCCGAGGCCCGTACGGATCTCGTCGCCGTACGCCGCCGAGGTGCCGGAACGGACCTCGCGCCCAATGCCTGACCTCTCCGTGGGCGAACTGCTCGACCTCGACCGGCGGCACGTCTGGCATCCCTACGGGCCGATGCCGGGCCGGCAGGAACCGCTCGTCGTGGAGTCCGCGAGCGGCGTGCGGCTGCGCCTGGCGGGCGGCTCGGGCGAGTTGCTGGACGGCATGTCGTCCTGGTGGTCGGCGATCCACGGCTACAACCACCCGGTGCTCAACGACGCGGCGCGCGGTCAGCTGGAGCGCATGAGCCACGTCATGTTCGGCGGGCTCACGCACGAGCCCGCCGTCCGGCTGGCGAAGCGCCTTGTCGACATCTCGCCCGAGGGGCTGGAGCACGTCTTCCTCGCCGACTCCGGCTCGGTCTCGGTCGAGGTGGCCGTCAAGATGTGCCTGCAGTACTGGCGTTCGCTCGGCCGCCCGGACAAGCGGCGGCTGCTGACCTGGCGCGGCGGCTACCACGGGGACACCTGGCAGCCGATGTCGGTGTGCGACCCGGAAGGCGGCATGCACGACCTGTGGGCCGGGGTGCTCCCACGCCAGGTGTTCGCGGATGCGCCGCCGGTCGCGTACGAGGAGTCGTACGCCGATCAGTTGCGCGAACTGATCGGGCGGCACGCGGACGAACTGGCCGCGGTGATCGTGGAGCCGGTGGTGCAGGGCGCGGGCGGGATGCGGTTCCACTCCCCCGCGTATCTGCGGGTGCTTCGGGAGGCGTGCGACGCGCACGACGTGCTGCTCGTGTTCGACGAGATCGCGACCGGTTTCGGCCGCACGGGCACTCTGTTCGCGGCGGAGCACGCGGGCGTGACGCCGGATGTGATGTGTGTGGGCAAGGCGCTGACCGGCGGCTATATGACAATGGCGGCAACGCTGTGCACGGCGCGGGTGGCCGACGGGATCTCGCGGGGCGAGGTTCCGGTGCTCGCGCACGGGCCCACGTTCATGGGCAATCCGCTGGCGGCGGCCGTGGCCTGCGCCTCCATCGACCTGCTGCTCGGGCAGGACTGGCAGACCGAGGTCAAGAGGATCGAGACGGGCCTGCGGGAAGGACTGGCGGAAGCCTCCTCGTTGCCGGGCGTCCGGGATGTACGCGTCCTGGGGGCGATCGGCGTCGTCCAGCTCGACCACGAAGTGAACATGAAGGCGGCGACCGCGGCAGCCGTGCGCGAGGGCGTGTGGCTGCGGCCCTTCCGCGACCTCGTCTACACGATGCCGCCGTACGTCACGGGCGACGCGGACGTGGCACGGATCACGCGCGCGGTGTGCGCGGCGGCACGGGAGGGATGACATGACGGTACTGGTGATCACGGGGACGGGCACGGAGGTCGGCAAGACGGTCACGACGGCTGCCGTCGCGGCCACGGCCCTCGCCGCCGGGCGATCCGTGGCCGTGCTCAAGCCCGCGCAGACGGGGGTACGTCCCCACGAGCGCGGGGACGCCGACGAGGTGGCCCGGCTCGCGGGCGCCGTGACCACGCTCGAACTTGCCCGTTATCCCGAGCCGTTGGCGCCCGCGACGGCAGCGCGGCGGGCCTCGCTCGCACCGGTGCGGCCGCACGAGGTGGCGGAGGCGGCGGCCAAGCTGGCCACCGACCACGACCTCGTGCTGATCGAGGGGGCGGGCGGTCTGCTCGTCCGTTTCGACGACGAGGGCGGCACCCTGGCGGACGCGGCCCGGCTGCTCGAAGCGCCGGTACTGGTCGTCGCGTCGGCGGGCCTCGGCACCCTGAACGCGACCGAGTTGACGGCAGGTGAACTCCGCCGTCGTGGGCTGGACTTCACGGGCGTTGTCATCGGGAGCTGGCCCGACGACGCGGACCTGGCCTCCCGTTGCAACCTCGCAGACCTGCCGGTGGTGGCCGGCGCCCCCCTGCTCGGTGCGGTACCGGCAGGCGCGGGCTCATACCCGCCCGCCGACTTCCGTGCGGGCGCTTCGAGTTGGCTGGCGGTCCGGCTGGACGGTACCTGGGACGCGCACCGCTTCACTGCGGCAGGTGCCCCGTAAAGGGGCGCGGGGAACTGCGCGACCCAGCCCCCGGCGACCCGTAGCCGACGAACCGGAGCCCGCCCCCTCATCCCTCTCCTCATCCTTCTCCCAGCAGCCGCACCAACTCGATCCGCGAGCGGATGCCCAACCGGGCGAACACACCGCGCAGATGGTGATCGATCGTGCGTGGGCTGAGCAGCAGCCGGGCGGCTATCTCGCGGTTGGTGGCTCCCTCGGCGGCCATGCGGGCGACCATCAGTTGCTGTGCGGTGAGGCGGGCGGTGAGGTCAGCGGCGGCGCCCGCGGGTGAGGCGGGTTCGCCCAGGGCGCGCAGTTCGGTGCGGGCCTGGGCGGCGCAGTGCGGGGAGCCGAAGTGTTCGAAGGCTTCGAGGGCGCTGCGCAGGCGGTCACGGGCCTCCGTACGGTGCCGCAGCCGGCGCAGCGCGCCGCCGAACAGCAGCTCAGTGCGGGCCCTTTCGAAGTCGCGGGTGCCGGAGGCGTGCAGGTCGAGGGCGGTGCGGTAGTGCTCGACGGCGTCCGCGCCGGAGGCGAGCAGGGCCCGGCAGCGGGCGCTGAGGGCCAGGTCGTCGGGGCTGCGGACGGTGCGCGCCCAGTGGTCGTAGTCGGCGTGGGCGGCGCGGGCGACCCGAGTGTCGCCGGTGCGGACGGCGGCCTCCACGTAGTGCGGTGTGGCGATGTGACGGATGGCCCGGTGCCCGTGCCCAGGGCCGAACCCGGCGAGGGCGCGCAGCCGGGCGGCGGACGCCGCGAAACGGCCGGTGCTCAGGTCGAGGAAGGCGAGCGCGAACAGGGCCAGCGCGGCCGGGAGGCCGAGCCCCCGTGCGAGGGCGTAGGAGCGGGCGGCCTCGGCGCGCTCCCGGCAGACCTTCTCGTCGCCGGTGACCGCGGCGAACATCGCAAGGGCGGCCTGCAGATGGCAGGCTCCGTTGTCCTGCCCGGTGGCGTACGCCTGGCGCAGTGCGTCGAGGGTGGCGGCCTCGGCGGCCCGTGGGCGCCCGGTCCAGAAGTCCGCGTACGCCCGGAACTCCATGGCTTGCGGAACCGTGACCGCGTCTCCTCTGGCCCGGGCCGAGGCGGCGGCTCGGACGGCCGCGGTGGCTGCCGCGGTGTGGTCGCCGAGCATCAGTGCCGCGATGGCCGAGTGGATCAGTTGGGTGGGGTCGCCCCCGGGACCGCACCGGCCCGCGGCCGCCTTCAGCACGTCGCGTGCGTCGTCGTACCGGCCCTCGAACGCCGCGGCCAGCCCGCCCAGCGTGCCGGGCGGCACGATCCCGAGCCGGTCGGCGACAGCAGCCGCCTCCCGACATCGGCGCAAGTCCCCCGTGTAGATGGCGGCCTCGGTGGCTCGGGCGAGCAGGTGAACGGCGGCGTCGCGGTCGTGCGTCGCGCCAAATGCCCCGGACAGGCCGGATCCCCCGGACGGGCCGGATCCCCCGGACGGGCCAGAGTCCCGGGACAGGCCGGAGTCCCCGGGCAGGCCAGAATCCCCCGACAGGCCAGAATCCCGGGACCCGCCAAGGCTCCCGACCGCGCCAAGACTCCCGACCCCGCTAAAGCTCCCCGACCCGCCCGAACTCCCGGATTCGCCAAAACTCCGGAACACGCCGGAACTTCCGGGCGCATCAGGACTCCCAGGGACCTCAGAATTCCCGGACGCCCCCGAGTTCACGGGCCTGGGCAGTCCGCCGTACGCCATGGGCTTCCGCAGACCCGCAGGGCTGCCGTACGCCGCACACCCGTCGGACACAGCACGGCCACCGCACTCCACACGACCACCGGGCACCACGGACCCGTCGCACTCCACACGACCGTCAGACACCACAGACCCGCCGCACTCCACACGACCGTCAGACACCACAGACCCGCCGCACTCCACACGACCGTCAGACACCACACGCCCGCCGGACATCGCTGCGCCCGGATGCCCGCCCGCGCCGTCGCCCGCTCCCCCACCCGTATACCGCACCGCACCCGTCAGCAGCGCGTCGAACGCGTCCGTCGCGTTCCCCGCCCGCAGCGCGAGCAGTCCGCTCAGGGCGTGGTCGTCGCAGGTCGCGACGAGACGGCGGGCGCGGTCGACGTCACCGGACCGCCAGGCGTCGGCGGCGGCACGGCCGAGCAGACTGGTGCGCTCGCTCGGCTCGGACGAGAGCGCGGCGGCACGTTCGACGAGGGCGCAGGCAACGGCGTGTTCGGCGGCGCCGCGCGCCTGGTGCGCGGCCGTGCGGAGTTCCGCGGCGAGCCGCCGGCTGGGGCCGAGCGCGGCCGCGCCCCGGTGCCAGGAGCGCCGGGATGCCTCGCCCTGCGCGCGCAGGACCCGGGCGAGCAGCTGATGGACGGCGCGCCGGTCCGCCGCGGACGCGGTCTCGTACGCCGCGATCCGGGTCCAGGGGTCGCGAAAGACGATGCCGCCGGCCGTGGCGTGGGCGAGTCCGGCCGCCTCCGCGGCCTCGATGTGCCGGGTGTCGAGCCGGGCCGCGGCGACGGCGCGCAGGAAGGCGTGGGTGGCGACCGGGTGCTGGTCGGCCGCCGCGAGGAGCAGCAAGAGGCGGGTGCTGTCCGGCAGTGCGCGCACTGCCTGACGGCGTGTCCGCTCCGTCGGCAGGGGTACCGAAGGGTGCGCCGGCAGCGGGTCCAGACCGGCTCGCTGGCGTTCGGTCAGCATCGAGGCGAGTTCCGCGGCCGCGCGCGGATCGCCGTGCGCGGCATGGAGTACGCGTACGCGGACGCCTTCGGGCAGTGGGGGGTCGAGGCGCTGCCGCGCGTGCCTGAGCCGCGGTGGCGAAGGGGGCGGGAGAGGCGGGGGGTTCACCGAGGTCACCACACGAACGACGTTACTGGCGAGTTAATTGACTAGTAAAGACCGGCGAGTTCGCCGATGCGCCGCGCGTAGACCCCACCTGACACTCCAGGCATCCGCACTCGTACCTGGAGGCACCATGCAACGCCGCATGCGGCGCATCGCCACGTTCTTCTCCGCCGTGGCAGCAGCACTCCTTGTCTCGCTCTCCCTCTCCGTGACCCCTGCCCAGGCCGCCACCCACAACCCCGTGATCTTCGTGCACGGCCTGAGCAGTTCGGCGAGCAGTTGGGACGACTGGATCGCCGACTTCAAGGCCGACGGCTACAGCAGCTCGGAGCTGTATGCGTGGTCGTACGACTGGTCGCAGTCGAACGTGACCACCGCGCAGCAGCTCTCCTCCCAGGTCCAGAGCGTCCTCGCGCAGACCGGCGCGGCGAAGGTGGACCTGGTCGTCCACTCGATGGGCGCACTGAACGCGCGTTACTACCTCAAGAACCTCGGCGGGACCTCGTACGTCGACGACTTCGTCTCCACTGCCGGAGTGAACCACGGGACGACCGTGGCCGGATGGTGCAGGTGGCTCTATACGTCGTGCTCCGAGATGTACACCGGCAGTTCCTTCCTGACCTCGCTGAACTCCGGTGACGAGACACCGGGCAGTGTCGCGTACGCCAGTTACTGGTCGAACTGCGACGACCTGCTCACCCCGGACACCAGCGCGATTCTGAGCGGCGCCACCAATGTGGAGGTCGGCTGCATCTCGCACACCGACATGAACAACGACTACGGCGTCTACGAACAGGTGCGCGACTTCATCGCCTGACGCGCGACGAGTGTGGCGGACGTCCAGGGGGACAATCACGGTAAGGCCCGTCCTCCCGGGAGGTCCGTCATGCCGTTCAGGTCAGCCGGCTCCGGCGCCAGGTCAGCCACCTCCGGCAAGGTGTCGCCGGACCTCGTGCACCATCCGCTGTTCGCCCGGTACTACGCCCGGCTCAGCGTGACCGCCGAGACCCGGCTGGGTATAGGCGGCGTACGGGACCGGCTGCTGGCCGGACTCTCCGGCCGGGTCATCGAGATCGGCGCCGGCAACGGTCTGAACTTCGCGCACTATCCGGGCACCGTCTCGGAGGTGGTCGCGATCGAACCCGAGCGCCTGCTGCGGCAGTTGGCCTTGGAAGCGGCGCTGCGCTCGGAGGTGCCGGTCGACGTGGCGCCGGGCGTGGCGGAGGCGCTGCCGGTCAAGAGCGAGGCGTTCGACGCGGCGGTGGTCTCGCTGGTGCTGTGCAGCGTGCGGGACGTGCCGCGCGCGCTCGCTGAACTGCGACGCGTACTGCGGCCCGGCGGCACCGTGCGGTTCTTCGAGCACGGCAAGGGCGGCGGGCGCGTGATGGAATACACCCAGCGTGGCCTGGACCGCACGGTGTGGCCGCGGCTGACCGGCGGCTGTCATCTGGCGCGCGACCCGATCGTCGCGCTGCGCGACGCCGGGTTCGAACTCGGCCCGTACCGGCGGCTGCTGATGCCCGAGAAGGGGCCGCGACTGCCCACCTCGTACTGCGTTCTGGGTTCCGCGCGCCGCCCCGAAGTCGACGACACGCCGTAGGGGCTCGCAGCCCGACAGCCCCACAGGCTCACAGGCTCCACTGGCGCAGTTCCTGCGCGATGTCGTCGACGGTCGCCACGCCGCCCTTCACCAGGCGGGCGAGGTCGCGCACCTGTTCGGGGGAGGTGACGACCTTCACGCCGCTGGCGACGAGATAGGCGTACGCGACGGCCGAGGCGAACATCGCGTTGGAGCGTTCGAGCGCCGGGACGTGCAGCAGGAGCTGGAGCATTGCGGCGGCGCGGGCGTGCGGGCTGTCGTAGACGGGAACGCCGAATATCTCCGCCTCGTGCCGGCTGACGGCGGCGACGAGGGCTCCCCAGTCGGTGACCTGGGGGTCTCCGGGCGTCTTCTGTTCGGCGATCATGAGAAGCCAGGCAAGGTCGACTCTGAGACTGCTCAAGGGATCAACGACGACCTTCTCGCGAGCCTTCTCGGTCCGCGCCGAATTCCTCGGCGAACACGCTTTCGTACTGCTTCATGAAGTCGGTGGCGGCGTCGACGAAGGTGTGTCCCACTTCCCCGGCGTCCTGCCTGACCAGCTCCTCGATGTAGCGGTTCACGCTCATCCCGCGCTCCAGGGCCCGCTCTCGGGCGGCCCGGGCGGTGTCCTCGTCCACCCGCACGTTCAGCTGAGTCTTCGCCATACCTCGAAGCTAGCGCCGATGCGCTAGCACCCGCAAGGGCGCCGACGGCGGGAGGCGGTACTTCGGGGGGATACCGGGCGTGGGCGGGGTCACATTAGGCTCAGCCGGGACAAGGGAGTCGGCACGTCCATCACCTAGGAGGCGGCGTTGTCCACACCAGCTGCGGAGCACACCCTCGGCCGGAGTGACGCCGACGGGGTCGCCGCCCGCGCCCGCGGGCTCACCAAGGCGTACGGATCGGGCGAGACGGCCGTCCTCGCCCTCGACTCGGTCGACGTGGACATCGCGCGCGGTCGCTTCACCGCGGTCATGGGCCCTTCGGGCTCCGGGAAGTCGACGTTGATGCACTGTCTGGCGGGACTCGACACCGTGTCGGCCGGACAGGTGTGGCTGGGCGACACCGAGATCACCGGGCTGAGGGAGCGTGAGCTGACGCGGCTGCGCCGGGACCGGATCGGCTTCATGTTCCAGTCGTTCAATCTGATCCCGACGCTCAACGCGGCCGAGAACATCACTCTGCCCATGGACATCGCGGGCCAGAAACCCGACCAGAAGTGGCTGGACCAGGTCATCGACACGCTCGGGCTGCGCGATCGTCTCAAGCACCGGCCGGCGCAGTTGTCCGGCGGGCAGCAGCAGCGCGTCGCCTGCGCGCGGGCGCTCGCCTCGCGCCCCGAGCTGATCTTCGCGGACGAGCCGACCGGAAACCTCGACTCCCGCTCGGGGCTCGAAGTCCTCGGCTTTCTGCGCGAGGCGGTCGACGAACTGGGCCAGACCGTCGTCATGGTCACCCACGATCCGGGGGCGGCCGCCCACTCCGACCTGGTGGTCTTCCTCGGGGACGGGCGAATAGTGGACGAGATGGAGCGGCCGACGGCGGAGGCGGTGCTGGAGCGCATGCGCCTCTTCTCCGGGGGCCGCCCCTCGGCCCCCGGGTCCGACGGCGACTCGGACGGCTCCGGCCGCTCCGCCGACGTAACCCCCGACGACGTAACCCTCGACAAGGACTGAGGCGGCCGTGCTCAAGGCGACTCTGCGCAGCTTCCTCGCGCACAAGGGGCGGCTGCTGCTCTCGGCGCTGGCCGTCGTGCTGTCCGTGGCGTTCGTCGCGGGCAGCCTGATCTTCTCGGACACGGTCACCCGTACCTTCGACCGGCTCTTCGCCTCCACTTCGGCCGATGTGACCGTGGCGCCCAGGAACGATCTCACCTCGCAGCTTCCGACCGGCGCCACCGAGACGCTGCCCGCCTCGCTCGCGGACCGGCTGGCGAAGGTCGACGGCGTCGCGGCCACCCATGTGGACGCGGGCGTCGAGAACCTCACGATCGTCGACCGCGACAACGAGTCGGTCGGGCCGACCACGGGCGCCCCGACCATCGCCACCAACTGGGAGGTCACCGAGCGCAGTCCGGTGAAGCTGACCTCCGGCCACGCGCCGACCGGCGCCGACGAGGCGCTCCTCGACGCGGACACCGCCGAGCGCAAGCACGTGGCGATCGGCGACACCCTGACGGTGCAGGCGCAGCCGGGCACGTTCAAGGTGCGGATCGTCGGCATCGCGACCTTCACCACCACCAACCCCGGTGCGGCGCTGCTGTTCCTCGACACCCCGACCGCGCAGACGAAACTGCTCGGCAGCGCCGACGCCGCCACGAGCATCTCGCTGGACGCGGCGCCGGGGGTGAGCGACACCGAGCTCAAGCAGCGCGTAGCCGCCGAAATCGGCGCCAAGACCTACGACTTGAAGACGGCCGACGAACAGGCCGAGGACGCCGCCGCCCAACTCGGCGGATTCCTCGACGTGATCAAGTACGTGATGCTCGGCTTCGCCGGAATCGCCGTGCTCGTGGGCGTCTTCCTGATCGTCAACACCTTCTCGATGCTCATCGCCCAACGCACCCGAGAGCTGGGGCTGTTGCGTGCGCTGGGCGCCGACCGGCGGCAGGTGCGCCGGTCCGTGCTCACCGAGGCGCTGCTGCTCGGCCTGGTCGGCTCGACGCTCGGGCTCGCCGCGGGGATCGGGCTCGCCCTCGGGCTGATCCAGCTCATGACCGCGTTCGGGATGAACCTCAAGTCCACCGAGATGGTGATCGGTTGGGCGACCCCCGTCTCGTCGTACGTCGTCGGGGTCGGCGTCACCTTCGTGGCGGCGTATCTCCCCGCCAGGCGCGCGTCCGGCGTCTCCCCGATGGCGGCCCTCGCGGACGCCGAAGTCGCCGGTGTGGGACGGCCGTTGCGGGTGCGTGCCGTGGTCGGTTCGGTCGTGGGCCTGGCCGGTGCCGCCGCCCTCGCCGGGTGCGTCACGTCGTCGAAGACCTCGACGTCCGCCTCGCTGCTGGGACTCGGTGTCGTCCTGACCCTCATCGCCACGGTGATCGCGGGTCCGCTTCTGGTGCGGCCGGTGATCCGGGTCCTGGGTGGAGCCTTCCCCGCGCTGTTCGGCCCGGTCGGCCGGATGAGCCAGCGCAACGCGCTGCGCAATCCGCGGCGCACGGGTGCCACGGCGGCGGCCCTGATGGTGGGCCTCGCCCTGGTCGGCGGAATGTCCGTGGCGAGTGCGTCCATGAGCAAGTCCTTCGACCGCCAGATCGACAAGACGCTGGGCGCCGACTTCGTGATCCAGAACAGCAACTTCGTGCCGTTCTCCCGCGAGGTCACCGACGCGGTGCGCGGCACGGAGGGCGCCGGGCTCGTGGTCCGCCAGCGGTTCACGCCGGTCGCGGTGCGGCTGCCGGACGGCAAGCGGATCGAGACGACCGCCGCGGGCTACGAGTCGCAGCTCGACGACGTCGCCCACATCACGTACGCCCAGGGGGACTCGGCGGCGGCGCTCGGCGACGGGCACATCGCCATGGACCTGGAATTCGCGCGGGAGCACGGCGTACGCGTCGGCAGCACGATTCCCGTCGAGTTCCCCGCCGACCGACGGACCGAGCTGACGGTGGCCGCGCTCACCGACCAGGACGCCGCCGAGGGCTTCGGGACACAGGGCGGGCTGTTCTTCGGCTTCCGGACGATCGAGAAATACGTGCCCGGCGGGCAGGACTCCGGCCTGTACGTGAACGCGGCCCCGGGTACGAGCGCCGACGAGTTGCGCTCGCGGCTGGAGCGGACGCTCGATCCGTATCCGCAGGTGCAGGTCCGCGACCTGGCCGACTACAAGAAACTGATTCACGATCAGATCGCGGTGCTGCTCTACCTCGTGTACGCGCTGCTCGGACTCGCGATCGTCATCGCGGTGCTCGGCGTGGTCAACACGCTCGCCCTGTCCGTCGTCGAGCGCACGCGCGAGATCGGGCTGTTGCGCGCCATCGGCCTCGCCCGGCGCCAGCTGCGCCGGATGATCCGGCTGGAGTCGGTGGTGATCGCCGTGTTCGGTGCGGTCCTCGGCCTCGCGCTCGGGCTGGTCTGGGGCGTCTGCATACAGCAGGTGCTCGCGCTCCAGGGCATGGACGCACTCGCCATCCCCTGGGGGACGATCGTCGGGGTCGTGGTGGGGTCGGCGGTCGTGGGCATCGTGGCGGCGCTGCTACCGGCGTTGCGTGCATCCCGCATGAATGTCCTGGCAGCGATCGCCCACGAGTGACGCACTCGCCTAAGACCGACCGGCAATGGGAGGGTGGGAGAAGGAGCGGGGTCTGGTGCGTGCGGCTGCAAGGCGGAGGAGGGAGTGATGGCGAGCCATCGCGACCGACGACAACGCGGCAGATGTGCGTGCCAGACCCCGCGACGCCGCCCTCCCATTGCCGGTCGGTCTAAAGTCGCCTTGGTGTAAGGAGAGTTCATGCCGCGCCCGTTCCGTTTCGGCGTCAACCTGCTCACCCCCGCGCCCGCCGACGAGTGGCGCGCGAAGTGCCGCCGGGCCGAGGAGCTCGGCTACGACGTGATCCTGGTCCCCGATCACCTGGGCATGCCCGCCCCCTTCCCCGCGCTGGTGGCCGCGGCCGAGGCCACCGAGCGGCCCCGCCTCGGCACCTTCGTCCTCAACACGGGGTTCTGGAATCCCACCTTGCTGGCCCGCGAGGTGGCCACAACGGACGCGCTGACGGGTGGCCGCCTCGAACTCGGGCTCGGCACCGGTTACGTACGGGCGGAGCACGAGGCGGCGGGCCTCCCTTGGGGTTCGCCGGGTGAGCGCGTCGCCCATCTCCTGCGTACGGTCGAGGAGTTGGACCGGCTTCTCGGCTCGGACGAGCTCCTCCACTCTCGGCTTCTCCCCCACTCTCGACTTCGCTCGAGCGGGGGAACCCCCATGCCGCAGGCCGCCCAGAAACCTCGCGTGCCGCTGCTGATCGGCGCGGGCGGCGACCGGATGCTGCGGATCACCGCCGAGCACGCGGACATCGCCGCGTTCACCGGCGCGCGCACCAAGCCGGACGGCATGCTGGAACCGATCACGGCCGCGGAACTCGACGAACGCGTCGCCCTGTACCGGGAGTTCGCCGCCGGGCGCAAGGAGCCCGCCGAGCTCAACCTGCTGATCCAGATCGTCACCGTGACCGACGACCGCGGGGCCGCGATTCAGCCGTGGCTGTCCCGCATCCCCCACCTGGCGAAACAACAGGTCCTGGAGCTGCCGATCGTCCTGGTGGGAACCCTGGAGCAGATCATCGAGCAGGTGCGGGCGCAGCGGGAGCGGTACGGAATCTCGTATCTGACGGTCCTGGAGCCGAACATGGAGGCGTTCGCTCCCGTGGTGGACGCGCTGCACGGCCAGTGACCGTCCATATCCCGCGGGGTCCTGTCCGGATCATGGAATTCCGTGTCACCGTCCGGACCACCATGCTGTGGATGAGGGGCCCTGCGCTCCGCACGCCACCTCGAAAGCCACCCGGTCTGCACGAATGTGCCATCCTAATTTCTGAGAAATGACCGTTTAGTCCGTTTCGCCGTTCCATGCTGTGGCCGCGATGGATCAGGGACGTGCCAGGAGGCCGGAATGCACCGCTCAAGTGTGTGGGCGGACCCGACGACGTCGATGCGGAGCGATGACTGCCGGCTGGGGGAGACCGAGACCGGACCGCCCGCCACCGGACGCTCGTGATGTCAGGAATCGGGGAAGGGGAACACCCGAGGCAGCCTCACCTTCCCGACCTGCACGTACGCCTGCGCGCCGAGTTGGGCCGGATCGACGAGCAGTTGCGCGCTCTGCTGGACGCCATGGACCGACTGCAGGGCCTGCTGGATGCAGTGGTGGCCATCAGCCGGGAGGTTGAGCTGCCCGCGGTGCTGCACCGCATCGTGACCACCGCCATGGAACTGGTGGGCGCCCGCTACGGAGCACTGGGAGTACTCGACGAGTCGGGAGAGCGCTTGGAGCAGTTCATCGCCGCCGGTCTGTCCGAACAGGAACGCGCCGATCTGGCCGAGACCGAATTCCCTCGCGGTCTGGGGGTCCTCGGGCACGTGATCCACCACCCCGAGCCCCTGCGGGTCGAGCACATCCCGACGCATCCGTCGTCCGTCGGATTCCCACCCGGCCACCCGTGCCTGCGCACCCTGCTCGGCGTCGCCATCAGCGTCCGCGGCGAGATCTACGGTGACCTCTACCTCTCTGAGCGGCGCGACGGACAGCCCTTCGACGCCCACGACGAGAGCGTCGTCGTCGCCCTGGCCGGCGCAGCCGGCATCGCGATCGAGAACGTCCGCCTGTTCGAACGGGTGCGCATCGGAGCCGAGCAGTTCCAGCGCCTTCTGCTGCCTACGCTGCCCGACCTGCGGCCTTTCACCGCCGCCGCCATCTACCGGCCCGCTGCCGAGCCCAGTCGGCTCGGCGGGGACTGGTGCGACGCCATCCCCCTGCCCGGCAATGTCGTGGCGGTCGTCATCGGAGACGTGGTCGGTCACGATCTGAGGGCCGCGGCCGCCATGGCCTCCATCCGTAACATGCTGCGCGCACTGCTGTTCGAACAGGGTGGGCCGCCCGGCGCGGTTCTCGCCCAGCTCGACCGCACTCTGCAGGCCATCACGAACAATCCCGTCACCACCACAGCCCTGGCGCGCATCGAACCGGACGGACCGGGTTGGCGCCTCCACTGGAGCAGCGCGGGCCACGTCCCACCACTGCTGATCGCCCCTGGGCGCCGAGCGGAATATCTGTTCGCCGAGCCCGGGCTGCCGCTCGGGGTCGACGCCGAACAGCCCCGCCCCGACCACTCCCGTTTCGTGCCCCCGGGCGCCACGCTGGTCTTCTTCACGGACGGGCTGATCGAGCGCCCTGACCGGCCCATCGACGCGTGTCTCGACGAGCTCGCCGCTCTCGCCACCTCGTACGCCGCCCTGCCCCTGCCGGAGTTCGTTCAGGCACTGGCCGATCACCACCCCAGCGACGGTCACGACGACATGGCCGTCCTCGCCCTGCGCATCCCGCGCGCCTAGGGCCTGTCCGGCGGATCAAGTCGGAGGGAAGCAGTGGTGCCTTGTCGGCGCAGGTGAGCGGGGTCTGGTGCGTCGAGCTGCAAGGCGGAGG